>CAIRBD010000287.1 GCA_903876745.1 uncultured Gemmatimonadota bacterium | reverse complement strand
TGGTCGCGGCCTGGAGCACGTTCGTGAGCTACGCGATCGCGTTCGTGTATATGTCACGCTCGCTCGCGCGCGACTGGCCGATCGACTGGCAACCGCGGCTCATCGCCAAGAGCGTGGCCGCGTCCGCGCTGATGGCGGGGGCCGTGCTCGCCGTGCGCGCCGCGTCTTCCGCGCCGGACAGCATCCCGATGGTCGTCCTCGCGATCGTCACGGGCATCGTCGCGTACGCGGCCGGACTCTTCGCGCTGGGCGCCGTGACGGCACGCGAACGCGCCTTCCTCGCGTCGGTGCTGCGACGCGGACGCGATCGCTGAGCGGCCGCGCTACGCCGGCGTCGCGCGGGGCGGAGCCATCCGGGCGTAGACGCCGTCGACGATCCGCCGCTGCTCGCTGATCGAGAGCAGGTGGTCCGCCGGCGCCCGGCCGAGGAACGCCTCCACCTCGCGGTACAGCCCCGGCTTGAACGCGAGATCGGCCTGGTCGTCGATCTCGAGTTTCGTCAGCGCGACCGAACCGATCACCTGCACGTGCAACTGCTCCATCGGGCGGAAGATCAATCGATGGGCGCGCGTCAGGATCTCGACACCCCACCGGCCCGGCGAGGCCCAGTTGGCATGGTATGAGAACAGCGCGCCGCCGTCGGCGACGCCTGCACCGGCGAACACCGCGCCCGCCGGATGCCAGGGAAGCGCGCCGGCCACGTAGGCCGACCACTCGACGGGAAGGCCCCCGAGGTGGTAGGCCAGGTCGGCGACGTGCGAGGAGTTGGCGAGGAACCACTGCGCTTTGATGGCCGACGCGGTGGGCAACGGTTCGATCGTGTGCGCCCACTCGGTGAACTCGAACTGGAACGACGTCACGCCGCCGTCGGCCGCGATCAACTCGCGCGCGGCGATCGTCGAGGCGTAGAAGCGGCGGTTGTACGCGACGAACACTTCGGCGTCGCGCTCCGCCGCGGCCTCCGCGACCGCCAAGATCTCGGCGGCGTCGAGTCCCGCCGGCTTCTCCACGAGGATGCGACGCACGCCGTGTTCGAGCAGTCGTCGCGTCGTCGCGGCCAGCTGTGCCACGTCGACCGCCACGATCGCCAGGTCTGGGGGCGTCGTTCCCGAGGCGAGGTACCGGTCGAGACCGCCGAGCACGACCGGCACGCCGGTCGCCTCCTCGAAGGAGGCCGCGCTGGCGGCGCCACGCCCGACGACGGCGAACGGCACCTCGAGCGCCGCGAGCACTTTGGCGTAGTCGCGCGCCATAGGGCCTGCGCCGACGAGCAACAGAGGCTTCACGTGATTGGGCATCGGTCTCCGGCGGCGAGGCCACCGTCGCGAAGGTGGGTCAGCAGCGCCGTCAACAGGCTCCGGTGCAGCGCAGCGGACTCGTCATAGGTCGTCAGCGCGCATGTCCCGGTCGACAGGATCTCGCGCACCGCGACATGACTCAACTGACTCTGGTAGGGCAGCACGAACGACTCTTCTCGCCATGTCCAGCCGGACGCGGCGTCCGAGGTCCAGCACGTGCCGTCGCTCTGACGGATCACGCACCGGACCGTCGCGGACGAGAGCGAGATGACGACCGGTGCGTCGCCGGTGCGATGCGACGTCGCCGAGAACCTCGTGCCGCCCGACGCACGGCCGGCCACCGTCCCGGTGAACTCGACGAAGCCGGCGCGTTTGCTCGGGATCACACCGGGATCCAGCATCGCCGCCGAGAGCTCGAAACCAGAGTCGCCAGTCAGCCACGCGCACAGGTCGAGAAAGTGGATCGTGTTGCAGCCGAGCCCGAAGAGTCCGCCGCTCACGTTGAACTCGACCCCGGTGTTCCCCGCGAATCGATCGCGCAGCTCGTGGTAATACGGGATCATCCGGAACGGGCAGTTCACCCACGTCGGGACGCCGCGTTCCCGTAACAGCCGTCCGATCGCGTCCAGATCATCGGTACTCTGAAAGAGCACCTTCTCGAGGATCAGGAACCGCGGGCTGGCGTGCGCGAGCAGCGCTTCCACCACCGCTCGCCTCACATCGGCCGACGTGGCGACGATCACGAGGTCGAGCGACGCCGGCAACTGGTCGATCGCGGTCAGGTACCGCACCGCCGTCAACGACGCGTTGGGCGCGCATTCCGCGAAGCGCTCCCGCGCCGTCTGCAGTGACGCCGGACTCGGATCGACGATCCAGAGTTGCGCAGGCTGGTCGAAGTTCGCCATCGCCTGCAGATGCCGGCTGCCGATCTGGCCGGCGCCGATGATGCCTATGTGGAACATGCGAGTGGGGTTGAGCTCGGGTCGTCCAACGCGGCGTGCCGGTTGTGAGGTGCGCCGGCGTCGCCCACCGCGAAAACTAGTCGCCTGCCGTGCCCGACGCCGCGCCGCGTGTCGCGCCGGTGACCGGCCGTAACCGCTCGGCGAGCGCGTCCGCGATCACCTGATTGGGGTTCCCGCTCAGGTCCATCGCATGGCGACGCAGGTACGCCGCCGCCCGCTCGAGGATCTCCGCTCGCCAGCGACCCATCGCCGGGAGGTCGGAGACGAGACGACCGATGAGTCCGGCGAGTTCTTCGCCGGAATACGCGTACTCCACCGCGTCCTCGTACATCATCCAGCCGCGTTCGCGGTCGAAGAGCACCGCGACGGACGGGACACCGAGGCACATCCCTTCGATCGCGAGCGTCGACGCCTTCGTCACGAGCACGTCGGCCGCATTGAGCGCATGATACGTCGGACCGGACGGCGCCACGTACGTGACGTTCGGCAGCGCATACTCCGCGATCGTCGCCTCGAGCACGCCCGGCTTGTGCGACGGGTGCGGCTTCACCACGAGCTGCAGCCCGGGATGCCGCGAGGCGCACCCGAGCAGCGCACGGAGTTGTGCATCCTGTTCGGCATGGCTGAGGTAGCCGCGCGCGACGCTGCTCGGGTCGAAGAGCACGCAGAACGATGCGTCTGCGGGCACCCCGATCACACGGCGCGAATCGCTGCGCGAATGCTCGGCGGCGAACCGCCGCATCAGTTCCAGCCAGGGAAGTCCGGCGACCACCATCTGTTCGTCGCGCACCCCATCCGCCAGCAAGAGTTCGCGGTGCGCACCACTCAGCGCGAAGATCAGATCCGCCCGTACGGGATAGTCGCGGAGCGGCTCCGGCACGTTGTACGCCCAGCCCGGTTGCCAGAAGAGCAGCGTCGACGCGTCCTCGGGCAGCGCACGGAATGCCGTGACGCCCTGCGGGAGCACGCGCGTCCACAGGCGCGCGGCCTTGGGAGGATGCGCGGCGAAGTACCGGCGGCAGGCGGCGTCGAGACGCACGCGATGCGCGGCTTCGCCCGCGTAGAACGACCGCACCGACTCCCAGAGCACGGGCCGCATGATCGCCTCGAGTGGCGCGCCGTCTCGTGCGGGGAGGAAGCTGGCGTGACGCGAGCGGGCGACACGCCATGATGCGAACGCCTGGCGCCACGACCTCACGAGGTCGCGCCCCGTCACCCATCGTTCGAGATCGATCGCCGCGACATCTCGCGCACGGAGCGCCGCGACGGCGCCGGACGCTCCCCACCCGAGCACGATGCTCGGCAGACCGTTCCGGTCGAGCGCTTCGATCAACGGCACCGTGTGGTTGACGTGTTTCGTCGAGGACGCACAGAGCTGGATGGCGATCGCATCACCCGGGATCCGGGTCTGCCGTTGCGCCGTCCGGAACCACGCCCGAACGACCTGCAGCGAGAGCACGGCCTCCTTCGCCAGCGGCCTCCATCGCGACCAGACCCGCGCCCACTGCATCTCGAGACGGCGCCACACGCCGTCCGGCGCGAGCCGCTGCACCGAGGCGCCGTGGGACGCCGCGCAGCGTTCGAACAGGACGTTCTCCCATTCCGGCGCACGATCCCCGACGAGATAGACGCGGGCCGGATCGAAGCGGTCGAACAACGAGAGGAACGATCGCGAGAGCAGCGCCGCGTCCTGGATGC
>CAIRBD010000286.1 GCA_903876745.1 uncultured Gemmatimonadota bacterium | reverse complement strand
CGACGCGGCGGCGGCACGCCGCCTCGGATTCCCCTGGTCGCCGGCGCTCGCCGAGCGCGCCGCGCGAGCCGTGGGCGGCACGATGGAAGCAGCGGCGGCGGCGCTCGAACACGGTGTTGCCATCAACCTCGCCGGCGGCACCCATCACGCCTTCGCCGCACATGGCGAGGGATTCTGCGCGTATAACGATGTCGCCGTCGCCCTGCGTGCGCTGCAGGCCTCCGGGCGCGCCGCGCGCGCCGCCATCATCGACCTCGACGTCCATCAGGGGAACGGCACGCACGCCATCTTCGCCGGCGACGACCGGGTGTTCACCTTCTCGATGCACGGCGGCCGCAACTTCCCCTTTCGAAAGGTGGCCGGCTCGCTCGACGTCGAGCTCGACGACGGCACCGACGACGAGACCTACCTCGGCGCGCTGGCGCGTGCACTCCCCGGCGTGCTCGCCCGCGCCCGGGCCGACATCGTATTCTTTCTTGCCGGCGCTGACCCGCACGAGGGCGATGCCCTGGGCCGGCTCAAGCTCACCTTCGCCGGCCTCGAACGGCGCGACGCCATGGTGCTCGAGGCGTGCCGTGACGTGGGACTTCCCGTGTGCATCGCCATCGCCGGCGGCTACGGCCGCGACATCGCCGACACCGTGCGCGTGCACTGCAACACCGTGCGCGTGGCCGCGAGCTTCGTCTGACCCGTTACGATTCGCAGATGGCGCCCCTTCCCATTCCCGCCCCTCGACGCAGCGGATCCACCGCCTCCACCGGCGTGCCGCTGTACTGGTGCCGTCACGGCCGCGAGGGCGCGCCCACACTCGTCGTGCTCCACGGCGGCCCGGGCGCGAGTCACGACTATCTCCTCCCCCAGCTGCTCGACCTCGCCGCGGACTTCGACCTGCTGTTCTACGACCAGCGCGGCGGCGGACGCTCGAAGACCGACGACCGCGCCCCCATCACCTGGCGCACGCACGTCGCCGATCTTGCCGCCGTGCTCGCCGAACTCGCGCCCGGCGCTCCGTCGTTCGTCGGCTACTCGTGGGGTGGACTGCTCGCGCTGCTCTACGCGGTGGAAAGCGCGGCCGCGCGCGTCTCCCCCGCGCCCCGCCGGCTCGCGCTCATCGACCCCGCGCCCGTCTCTCGCACCTGGCGCGACGCGTTCGAGGCGGAGTTCGCCAGTCGCCAGCAGAGCGCGCCGATCACAACCCTGCGCGCCGAACTCGCCGCGAGCGGACTCCGCGACCGCGATCCAGAGGCGTACCGCCAGCGCACCTTCGAGTTGAGCGTCGCCGGCTACTTCGCCGACCCGCACCGGGCCACCGACCTCACCCCCTTGCGGGTGGCCGGACGCGTGCAGCAATCCGTATGGGAAAGCCTCGCCGACTTCGACCTCGTCCCCGCCCTGCGCAACGTCCGGTGCCCGTCGATCGTCGTGCATGGACGGCAGGATCCCATCCCGCTCGAGTCCTCATCTGCCATCGCCGGCGCCCTCGGCGCCGATCTGGTGGTGCTGGAGGACTGCGGGCACGTACCGTATGTTGAAGCGCGTGGCCCGCTGTTCGCCGCGCTGCGACCGTTCCTCGCCGCACCCGCCGCACCGTGACGCCACGGCGCTGACCCTTCGAAGGACCTGACCCCCGCATGGCCTCCTACGACGAAGTCTCACAGCCGTACATCGCCACCATCGACAGCGATGGGCGGCGGTACAGCGTGTCGGTGCGCGTGGGATACGACGGCGTCGAGTACGTCGGACGCCTCTGGTTCGCCGATGAAGCGTGGGACGACCTCGGCCTTCCCGACCGCGGCGCCCTTCCCGGCCGCACGAAGGAAGAGGTGATCGCCGCCGCGCGGCGCCTCACGCCCGACGACCTCGTCAAGCGCCATCGGCGCGCCCTCTCGGAAAAGCGCCGCTTCCACGGGCTCCGCAAAGCGACGGACGACATCCTCGCCAAGATCCGCTATCTGAACCAGGTCGCCATCTCCATGCGCGCCGGCCTGCTCGACGTCGAAGGCGCTGCGCAGGAGATCGACCTCACCGAGAAGCAGCTCCACTCGCTCATCGGCCGGCTCTCGAACTTCGCGGGCATCGAAGACTGAGCGTATCTTTCGGCGTGCCCGTTCCGCACGCCGCCGCCCTCATCGCCGAACTGCACGCCCTCGTCGAACTCCAGGGCGGTGATGCGCGCGCCTCCGAGGTCGCCGCGGCCGTGAAGGAACTCGAGCGGGAGGGTGAGTGCGCGCTGCTCGACCGCCTTCGCGAGTCCACGCCCGAAGGGCTGTTCGAGATGCTGCGCATCCCCGGCCTCGGCGCGTCGCGCATCCGGCGCGCCCACGAGGGCCTCGGGATCGACTCGCTCCAGGCCCTCGAGCTCGCCGCCCGCGACGGCCGTCTCGCCACGCTCCCGCGTTTCGGTGCAGCAACCGCTAAACAGGTTATTCGTGGAATCACCGCGCTCCGCGAGTCGGGACGACCGCTCCTTCTCCCGCACGCGCGCGCTGAGGCGGAGCGCCTGCTCGCGATGGTCCGCGCGCATCCGCACGTCGTGCGCGCCGAGATCGCCGGCGACGTGCGGCGATGCTGCGAGGTCGTCCGCGACCTCGACATCGTCGCGGCCTGCCGCGGTGAACCGGCGCGCGTCGCCGCGCACTTCGCGCGCGCTCCGGGCGTGCGCGATGCCATCGGCACCGGCTCGCGCCGCGTCGCCATCCGGTTCCACGACGGCACGCGCCTCGCGCTGCATTGCGTCGCCGACCACGACTTCATCGTCGCGTGGTGGCGCGCCACCGGCAGCGCCAGCCATGTAACCGAGGTCGTGGCGCACGCCGCCGGCTTCGGGTTCCGACTCACCGACCTCTTCGTCGACGCCTCGGGGCTCCCCGTGCCGCTCGCCGACGAGGCCGCCATCTATCGCTCCATCGGCCTCGACCCGCTCCCTCCGGAACTCCGCGAGGGACTCGGCGAGGTGCGCGCCGCCACCGTGCACACGCTCCCCACGCTGCTCACTCTCGGGGACCTGCGCGGCGTGTTGCACTGCCATTCGCAGTACTCCGACGGCGGCACCTCCATCGACGTCCTCGTCGAGGACGCGCGGCGCCGCGGCTGGTCGTACCTGGGCATCAGCGATCATTCGCAGTCGGCGTTCTACACGGGCGGCCTCAATGCCGAGTCGCTCCACCGACAGCACGACGAGATCGACGCACTCAACGCGCGACTCACGGGGT
>CAIRBD010000285.1 GCA_903876745.1 uncultured Gemmatimonadota bacterium | reverse complement strand
GTTCTGGCCGCGCCCATTCGAGCTCCGTACGTTCGGCGGTCCCTCACCCGGAACGCCGTGACCGCTCCCGCCGAACGCCCGAACGCTGCCGCCGCCGGCTCGCGCGCGGCCGAACGCCGCTTCTATCTCGCGATGATGCTCGTCGTCACCGCGGCGCTCATCGTCGGCTTCGCCCGCTCCCCCCTGCTGCCCGGCCGTGTGTGGACGCTCGAGTCGTACTTCTACTTCCGCTCGGCGGTGATGTTCGCGTGGATGGCGCTCTTCGCCGTGCAGGTGGGACTGGTGTCGACGAACCGCACCGCCCTCCACCGGAAGCTGGGGAAGATCGCGTTCGCGCTGATCCTCGTGCTCATCGCCTCCGGCGTCCCGGCCGCGATGCTCGCCGGCGGGCGTCTTGGCCCCGCGGGCGAGCCGCCCGTGAACGCCCAGCTGCAGTGCATGGGCACGCTCTTCATGATACGGTGAGCAGCCCGCGGGCCGCGCAGCAGAACGCTGTTCGTTCGACGGCCACGGAAGGATGGGCAGACGAGAACGCCTACTCGGACTCGCAAACAGCCGTCAATGGCCAGTCGACGACCACGGTCCCGCCGATGGAACTTGCGCTGCGACGGCGAATCGCTCAGGTTCGGCGTTTGTAAGATACCGAGGACTTCGCTGGTCCGAACTTTCAAACACGCGCGAGGAAGCCATGCCCCGCATGATCTTCATCACCCTTCCCGTTACCGACATGCCCCGCGCCCGGGCGTTCTACGTGGCGCTCGGCTTCTCCATGAACGAAAAGTTCTCCGGTCCGACCTCGGCCTGCGTCGTGGTCTCGGACGCGATCTGCTTCATGCTGTCCACCCATGAGCAGTTCCGCCAGATCTCGCCGAAACCTCTGATCCTGCCCTCCGAAGGCGCGACCTGCCTCTTCGCCATCTCCTGCGAAAGCCGCGCCGAGGTCGATGCGATGACCAATGCCGCCATTGCGGCGGGCGGCAAGTCGTTGCATGAGCCCGAGGACCTCGGCTTCATGTATTCCCGCGCCTTCGAAGACCCCGACGGCAACGGCTTCGGCCCGATCTGGATGGACCCCACCGCTGCGTGAGACCCGCGCCTTCGCGGTGCGTGAAGCAGGCCCACTCGGTATCACTGCGGGCTCTCAACGCGTGCCACGCGCATGCGCTGCACGGGCCGCACGTCGACCGATGCAATAAGAAGGACGATCCCCTCCCGGCCTGCTTCGGCATAGGAAGCGGCCCCTGAGCCGTCGGTGCATATTCACGGCACCCTCAACCTCCAAGGACCACTCTCGTGCACCGCCTCCCCGCCCTCCGCTGGCCCGCGGCCGCGACGCGCGCGATCGCCGCGCTCGTCCTCGCGATACCGACGGCGCACGCGCAGCACCAAGTGGTGCTCGATCCCGGCCTCACGTGGCGCAACGTCGGCCCGTTCCGCGGAGGGCGCATCTCCTCCGTCTCGGGCGCCGTCGGCCAGGCCGGCGTGTACTACGCGGGTACGCCGGCCGGCGGCGTGTGGAAGACCACGAACGCGGGCACCACGTGGCTCCCGATCTTCGACGGCGTGAAAGACGTGTCGTCCATCGGCGCGGTGGCCGTCGCGCCCTCCGACGCACGTGTCATCTATGTGGGCACGGGCGATCAGGTCACCGGCGGAACCATCAATGAAGGGAACGGCATCTACAAGTCGGTGGATGAAGGGCGCACGTGGCAACGCGTCGGCCTCGAAGCGAGCCGGCAGATCCCCTCCATCGTCGTCGATCCGCGCGACGCGAACGTCGCGCTCGTCGCCGCACAGGGCGACCTGCATTCGCTCTCCGACGCGCGCGGCATCTACCGCACCACCGACGGCGGCAAGAGCTGGACGAAGACCCTCTTCATCGACAGCAGGACCGGCATCCAGAACATCGCAATCGCCAACGATGTGCCCGCAGTCGTGTACGCGACGTCGGTCGCGCACTACATGCCGCCTGGCTTCCAGGGACGCGCGTCTCCGGTGCCCGACTCCGTGCGCACCGGCACGTACGTGTTCAAGTCCACGGACGGTGGCGTGACCTGGAAAGAACTCCCGGGCAACGGACTGCCGCATCTCACCGGTCGCACCACGCTCGCCGTCGCGATGAACACCAACGCGCAACGCGTCTTTCTCGTCGCGAACTCGGGGCTCTACCGCTCCGACGACGGCGGCGCCTCGTGGCGCCGCATGGCCGCCGACGACGACCGCGTGCGCAATGGGCAGGGCGGCTACAGCTCGGGGGTGAACGTCGACCCGAGGAACCCCGACGTCGTCTACTTCCTCAACACGGCGAGTTACAAGTCCACCGACGGCGGCAACACGTTCACCGGCCTCAAGGGCGCGCCCGGCGGCGACGATCCGCAGGCGTTCTGGATCGATCCCACCAACGGCCGGCACATGATCATGGGGCTCGACCAGGGCGCCACCATCTCACTCGACGGCGGCGCCACGTGGAGCCCGTGGTACAACCAGTCCACCGAACAGCTCTATCGCCTCGACACCGACAACTCCTACCCCTACTGGATCTACACCACGCAGCAGGACGCGGGCGCCATCCGTACGCGCTCGCGCGGCAACCTCGGCGCCGTCACGCCGATGGATTGGAATCCGGTGAACGGCTGGGAGTGGGGCACCATCCGCCCCGATCCGCTGAACGACAACATCGTCTACGCCACGGGCGCGGGGCTCCTCAAGATCACCTACCCGAGCGAGCAGTACGTGAATGTGAGTCCCGCGCAGGACCCGGCGCTCAAACTGCGCACGGCCTCGGCGCAGCCGATGGTGTTCGCGCCGTGGAACAAGAAAGAACTGCTCGTTGGCTTTCAGTTCCTGATGCAGACGCTCGACGGCGGCAAGCACTGGAAGAAGATCAGCCCGGAGTTCGGCTGGGCCCCCGGCGCCGATACCGCCGAGGCGCAGAACGTCTCGGGCGCCGACCCCAAGCTGCGCGGCGCCATCGAGACCATCGTCCCCTCGACCGTGGCCGCCGGCACCATCTGGATCGCGACGAACAACGGGGCCATCCACCTCACGCGCGATCACGGCGTCACGTGGAAGAACGTCTCCATCGCGTCCCTGCCCAACCCCGGCAAGGCGATGGTGGCGCTCGATGCCTCGCATCACGACGCCGGCACCGCGTATGCCGCCATCGACTTTCACGTGCTCGGCGACTTCACGCCGTGGCTCTACCGCACTCGCGATTACGGCGCGACGTGGACGAAGATCACCACGGGCCTTCCCACCGCCGAGCCGAGCGGGAGCATGGTGCGCACGATCAAGGCCGATCCGAAGAAGAAGGGATTGCTCTTCGCCGGCACCGAGAGCGGCATGCGAATCTCGTTCGACGACGGCGACCATTGGCAGTCGCTGCAGGGGAACCTGCCGAACACGTCGTACCGCGACATCGCCATCAAAGACAACGACCTGCTCGTGGCGAGCTACGGCCGCGGCATCTGGATCATCGACGACTACTCGGCGCTACGGCAGATCGACGCCGTCACGACGGCCGCTGCACCGGCCCGCCTGTTCAAGCCGGGCGATGGCGTGCGTGTGCGGCGCAACATCGGCTACAACACGCCCTTCCCGCCCGAAGTGCCGCACGCGCTCAACCCGCCCGACGGCGTGATCATCACGTACGCACTCGGCGCGACGCCGCGCAGCGACGTCACGCTCGACGTGCTCGACGCGCAGGGCTCGCTGGTGCGCCACTACTCGAGCGCCGCGATCGCGCCGTTGGCCGAGGCGGCGCGTCCGCCGCACCCCAACTTCTGGCTCGCCGAGCCAGCGCCGCTCCCCAAGGAGCCCGGCCTGCACCGCGTGAACTGGGATGTGCGGCACGAGGCGCCAAGCGCGCTCACGCACAGCTATGAGATCAGCGCGAACGCCGGGCTCACGCCGCCGTCGCCTGAGGGACCGCTCGCACTGCCGGGCGTCTACACGTTCCGGCTCACGGTGGACGGCACCTCGTACACGCAGAAGGCCTCGGTGCGCGACGATCCACGGTCGCCGGTGACGGCGGCAGATCTGAAGGCGCAACACGATCTGATGTTGAAGACCGTGGCGGCGATGCGGGCCTCGTTCGACGGGAACGCGGCCGCCGTGGCGCTCAAGGCCGAGGTCGACAAGGCGAGCGGTGTGGGCGCGTCCGCGGCTGTGGCGGCCGCGGCGGCCACGCTGCGCGCGCGACTCGACTCCGTGGCGAAAGGCGCTGCCGGTCCGGTCGCGCGCGGCGCGACGCCGGCACCGAGTTTCAGCGGAGTGAATGACGCGCTCACGGGGCAGTTGAACGCGCACAACGCGGGCGACCAGGCGCCGACACCGTCCGTGATGGCGGCGTTCGTCAAGGAGTGCAAGGATCTCGACGCGGTCGCGCGGCGGTTCCGCGAGATCGTGAGCAAAGATCTCGCGGTGTTGAACGCGGCGCTGGCCTTGCATGGCGGCAGGGCGGTCGCGGCACCGCCCCGTGTTGCAGGGTGCGGCTCTTAGGCAGTACCATTGCACCATATGGAAGACAAACAATACCGGTTGATCGGCCCTGACGGACAGGAATTTCTCAGCACCGTCCCCGGCACGCTCGGCGGCAACAGCAGATTGAAGATCTACGGGAAACTCGACTGCCGGAGCGCCATCGGCTCACTGCCGACCGGCTATGCCAAGCGGCGCGTGTTCTTCGCCGATGAAGCGACGGCGCGTGCGGCCGGGTATCGGCCGTGCGGCACGTGCATGCGTGACGAGTACGGGGCCTGGGTGGAGGAATCCCTGCGCACGGGGCGGTTATAGTCGCGTCCGGGAACTACGGCAACGCGAACGCCACGTACGTCCCCCCCGACGCCGCCCCGTTCTTCCCGCCGCCGCAACTGACCACGATGTACTGCCTGCCGCCTACCATATAAGTAGCGGGCGTGTTGTTCGCCGCCGCCGGCAGCGTGTACTCCCACAGCAGCTTGCCGGTGGCTTTGTCATACGCGTGCATCTTGTTGTCATACGTCGTCGCGGCGATGAGCAACAACCCGTTCTCCGTGACGATCGCGCCGCCGTAGTTGTCGGTGCCGGTGTTCTTGAGCCCCTGCGCCGCGAGCTTGGGATATTCGCCGAACGGGATCGACCACTTCGTCTCGCCCGAGTTCAGGTCGATCGCGTTGAGCGTCCCCCACGGCGGCTTCGTGCCGGGATAGCCCTCGTGATCGCTGAAGATGTCGAACGTCGTGTTGCGGTACTTCATGAACGTCGGCACCGACTCCGGCGAAAGGCTAGTGATCCCGCGGGCTCGGTTCTTGATCGCCTTCAGCCTGGCAAACTGGTTCCCCTTGGCGAAGAGGGGGCTCCGCTTCGGCGCAGGCACGGGTTGGAGTTCCTGAGGAGGGTCCGCCCCCGGCAACTTCGC
>CAIRBD010000284.1 GCA_903876745.1 uncultured Gemmatimonadota bacterium | reverse complement strand
GCCGCCGGACCGACGGCACGCGATGCCCGCGCCGGCGTGCAGGTCGCCGCGCCGGAAGTGACTCCCTCGCCCGCTCCACGGCCGGCCGATACGTCGCACAATCGTGCGATGATGTGGGTCGGCGGCGCCGCGCTCATCGTCGGCGCGGTCGTCGGCGGCACGCCGGGGACGGTGATCATGGTCGGCGGCGCGCTGGTCGGCCTCTACGGCCTCTACAAGTTCCTCGAATAGGTCGGGGCTCCGCGCCGCTCGCCACGGGCGCGTCGCGGGGCTATGATGTCGGCTGATGCCGACTGCCCCGCCGACCAGCCCCGCCCCACCGATCGAACTTCCCGGACGCATCGCCCTCGTGCTCGGGGGCGGCGGCCTGAAGGGGTTCGCGCACATCGGTGTCATCCGCGCGCTGCAGGAACGTGGCATCCGTCCCTCGCTCGTCGCCGGGACGAGCATCGGCTCGCTGATCGCAGCGGCGTACGCCGGCGGGATGAGCGTCGACGAGATGACCGCGCACGCGCTCTCGCTCACGAAGCAGGACCTCTTCCGCATCGACCACCTGCACATGGTCACCAAGCGGATGCTGTCGCCGTCGCTGTATCTCGAGCAACCGCTGCAGGCGATCATCGATCGGCTCGTGCCGGCGACGACGTTCCGCGAGCTGCCGATGCCGCTCCTCGTGAACACCGTGGATCTCGAGCGCGGTTCGCAGCTGGTGTGGGGGCTTCCCGGATTTCAGGACGTGCACGTCGCCGACGCCGTGTACGCATCGTGCGCGCTCCCGGGCTTCTTCCCGCCCCGCGTGCTGCATGGCCGCACCTGCGCGGACGGGGGCGTGATCGACAACCTCCCCGTGAGCGTCTCGGTGCCCGGCATGGACGCCGTGATCGGCGTGGACGTCGGCAGCACGAGCCTCACCAACGCCCGCCGCATCAAGGACAAGGGGTTCGCCGCCATCTACATGCGGGCCGCGCAGGTGATGATGAAAGCGCTCCAAACGTCGCAGCTCTCGAACTGGGCCGGTCCTCCGCTGCTGCTCGTGCGCCCCGCCGTCTGGCATTTCAACTGGTTCAGCTTCGTGCACACGAAGCGCATCATCGAACTGGGGTATGAGGCGGCCCACGAGACGCTCGACCGCGCGGGCGACGCGCTGCTCTCGAGCGGCGGCGTGCACCCGCTGCGCGAGCTCGAGCTCGCCGTCGACGCCGCGAAGTGCACCGGCTGCCGCCTCTGCGCCACCCTCGCGCCCGACGTGATGGCGATGGGCGACGACGGCAAAGCCTGGGTGCCCGAACCGCGCGTGGAGTGGTCGCGCGCCGACGGCGACTTCGTGCACCAGTGCCCCACCGACGCGATCGGCGTGCGCGTGGTCGACGGCGAGCTGCGCCGCACCACCGAAACGTTCCCCGTCCAGAGCGCTTGAGGGTTCCCATGACCGAGGTCCGCCGCATCTCCCCCGTGCTCGTCGTCGACGCCGTCGATCCGTGTGCGCAGTTCTGGGAGCGGCTCGGCTTCGCCCGTACGGCGGTCGTTCCGCACGAGGACACGATCGGTTTCGCGATCCTCG
>CAIRBD010000283.1 GCA_903876745.1 uncultured Gemmatimonadota bacterium | reverse complement strand
CGAACCCGATCGCGACGACGATCTCCACGGCATCGAGCTGCATCTCGTCGAACGCATAGCGCACGGCGAGTCGCGCCGCGGCGCTCGCGATCCCCTGCCGCAGCGCGCTCGTCCGCACCCAGAAGCCGAGGTTCGCACGATTGGCCTCGCGGTCGAGCTGGTTCAGCCACAGCCCGCCGAGATAGCGCCCGGACGCGGCGTCGATGATCGCGAAGCTGCGCTCGACGTTGGCCGTCCAGAGTTCATTGCGCGTCTTGATGAACTCCGCCACCTGATCGGCCACGATGCCGTCGTGCGCCCACGGGAACCACGGGCTGAGCTGGGCCGTCGACTCGAGCCCGGCCTCCAGCACCGCGTCGACGTCCTCGGCGGCGTATGGGCGGATGGCGACGCGGCCGTCGGTCAGCATGTCATCTCCTCACTTCCCGCCGGGGCGCCCGTCGTCCCGCACCACGCGCCCGCCTTTCATCACGAACGACACGCGCCGCACCGCCGTGATGTCCTTCACGGGGTCGCCATCGACGGCGATGATGTCGGCCTCGTACCCGGCCTTCAGCGCCCCGAGCGACGCGCCGAGGCCGAGCGACTCCGCGCTGAGCGACGTCGCCGAGACGATCACGTCCATCGGCCGCAGGCCGGCCGACTGCACGCGGCACACCAGGTCCTCGGCGTTGCGCCCGTGCGCGCCGGCCACGGCGTCGGTGCCATACACCAGCTTGAGTCCCTTCGTCGCGCCCGCCTTGCGGATCACCTCGGCGGCGAGCGGGATCGCCTTCTCCATCGCGGCGAAGCCCTCGGCGTTGTAGTTGCCGATGCCGTCGTACTTGGCGCGGTTGTCGAGATAGTTCCGGAAGACGAGCGAGCACTGCGGATCGAACCAGGTGCCCTTCGCCGCCATCAGGTCGAGTTCCGCCTGCGTGACGAACACCCCGTGCTCGATCTGTGTGCACCCCGCGTTCACCGCGGCGCGCACCGACTCGGCGCTGTGCGCGTGCACCACGCTGCGCAGCCCCTGCGCGGTGGCCTCGCCGCACACGGCCGCGAGCTGCTCGTCCGTCATCGACTGTTTGCCGCCGTCGCGGATACTCGCCGAGGCGAAGATCTTGATGACGTCGGCGCCCTGCTGCTTCCGCTGCTTCACCAGCTCACGCAACCGCGCGGCGTCGCCGTTGGTGAGGGCCTGCAGCGAGGTGAGGATGCGCGGTCCGGGAAGTCCCTGCGTCGTGATCCAGTCGCGCAGGTCTTTGTCCTCGGGCGACCCGATGCTCTGGATGGTCGTGAACCCCGCCGCCAGCGTCGCGTACGCGTTGGCGCTCGCCGCGAGCATCCCCTGCACGGGCGTGTCGCCGTCGGCATTCGTGTGGTAGCGCCCCTGCCGGTTGAAATACCAGGTGGGGTGCGCGTGCACGTCGATGAAACCCGGCAGCACCGTGCGGCCGCGCAGGTCGATCACGCGCCCCGTGATCGCGCCGCCGGCGGCGGGCGCGACGCGCGTGATGCGCCCGTGCTCGACGGTGATGTCGACGTTGGTGAGCGCCTTGCCGCGGCCGTCGAGCGCCGTGGAGGTGCGGATGGTGACCGGCGCGTCCTGCGCGGCCAGAACGGTCGGCAACGCCAGCGCGAGCGCGGCGGCGGCGCGG
>CAIRBD010000282.1 GCA_903876745.1 uncultured Gemmatimonadota bacterium | reverse complement strand
CCGTCGGGGCGGGCATCTTCGTCCTCGGCGGTTTCGTCGCGCTCACCGTGGTCGCGATACCACCAGCGCTCCACGCGGCGCACGCGCCGTGGATCCCCTTCGTCGCGCCGGGCAAGGCGGTGGGTGCGAGTCTGGCCGTCGCGCTCTCGACGGCGCTCTGGAACTACATCGGCTGGGACAACGCATCGACCGTGCAGGGTGAAGTGAAGGACGCGTCGAGCACCTACCCCAAGGCGCTGGCCTTCGCCGTGCCGCTGGTGACGTTGAGTTACTTCATCCCCCTGCTCCCCACGCTCGCGGCCACCGACGTCTCCGTGTGGAAGGAAGGCGCCTGGCCGGCCATCGCCGTCGCCGTCGGCGGACGATACGGCCCGTTTCTCGCCGGGTGGGTCGCCCTCGCCGGCATGCTCAGCGCCGTCGCGCTCATCAACGCGCTGCTGATGACGTACTCGCGCATCCCCCTCGCCGTCGCCACCGACGGGCTGCTCCCGCGCTGGCTGGCGGTGACGGACCAGCGCGGCACGCCGCGGCGCGCCGTGATCACGTCGGCGGTGTGCTACTCGATCTTCGCCCTCTTGCCGTTCGCGCGTCTCGTCGTCGCCGATGTGTTGCTCTACTCGGTCGCACTCATTCTCGAGTTCAGCGCGCTGCTTGCGCTGCGCGTGAAGGAACCCGAACTGCGCGGCACGTTCCGGATCCGGGCGGGCTGGTGGACCGTCTTCGCGATGGCCGTGTTGCCGACGCTGGTGCTCGTCGCCGTCGTCGCCCTCAGCATCATCGACGGCGACTTGGCGCTCCCGTCACTGCTCGGCAGCGTGGGGGGCATCGCCGTGGGGCCGGCACTGTACTGGCTGCTCAGCCGGCGGTCGCGCCGCGCCTAGGCAACGCCGGGCCTCCGCCCGCGCCGCCGAGGGCGCGGCTCGCCGGCGCGGCCAAGTGACTGGACTGGCGTACATCACCTACCTTCACTAAAATACATGCATGAAAAAGCCTCCCAAACCCCCGCCGCACGCGGTCCGTGAACCGGTCCAGGTGTATCTCGCCCCGGACGACAACGACCTGCTCGTGCGCCTCGCCGCCGAGTCCGGCCTGTCCAAGGCCGAGGTGCTGCGCCGCGGCGTGCGCAGCTTTGCTCGCGAACAGGGCGGCGTGAGCCCGATGCTCCGCTACCTCACCGAACTGGGCGGCACGCTCCCCCCGCGCGGTGTGGCCGCCGACCACGACGCCATCCTCGCCGAGTCGTACCTGCCCTCGCGCAAGCGGCGGGCGTGAACGCGCTCTTCCTCGACACCTCGGGCTGGTTCGCCGCGCTCAGTCCCAAGGAAGCGCACCACAAGGAGGCGCGCGCCGCCTACGTCGCGCATCTCGAGCAGGGCGATCGCCTCGTCACGACGAACCTCGTCGTCGCCGAGATGCAGATTCTCCTGACGCGGTTTCGCGGCAGCGACGAGGGCTTGCGATTCCTCGACAGCCTCTACCAGGACCCGACGCACGAGGTGGTGTTCGCCGACCGCGACCTCGAACGTGCTGCCGTGGACCGCTGGCTGCGCCGGTTCCGCGAGCACAAGCTGAGCCTCGCCGACGCCGTCAGCTTCGAGGTGATGCGTCTGCGCCGCATGAAACAGGCACTGGCGCTCGACGCGCACTTCGAGGCCGCCGGCTTT
>CAIRBD010000281.1 GCA_903876745.1 uncultured Gemmatimonadota bacterium | reverse complement strand
GCGCGCCGCCGGAGGCGCTGTCGCCGCGCGCCGGAGCGGGCACACTCTCGAGGTAGTACATGCCCGCGCCGGTCGGCATCCAGGCCAGCGAGCGCTTGCTGTCGCTGCCGCGGCCACCGCGGCCGCCGCCGCCCGTGGTATCGTTGCCGAGGCGCAGCGGGCGCTTCTGGATGGTGCTGAGCACCTTGCCGGACGCGTCCCACAACTCTTCGATAGTGCCGAAGCTCGAGTATTGCGTCACGTACGAGAACGGCCGCTGCATCGTGGTGACGCGGAAATACAGCCCGTCAGGCGACGCATCGACCGCGGAGATCATCCCGGGCGCGCCGATCTTGTGCACGACCTTCGTCTTCACGTCCACGAGAGCGATCTGCCCCGTGGTGTAGTACTCGAGCAGGTCCTGCTCGTAGGGGTCCTGCAGGAGGCTGGCGTAGTTGCGCTCGCCGTCCTTGGTGCCGTCGGTCCATGTGCGGACGATCGGCCCGGTGGCGATCTCCGGACGCTTGGGCTCCGGCTTACGCCCGTCCGGGAGCTGCACGACGACGATGCTCTTGCCGTCCGCGGTCCAATCCACGGCCGTCACTAGCGAGGCCAGGAGCGGCGTCTTCGTCACCTGCACCGACTTGCCCGTCGCCGCGTCGGCCACGAACACCTGCGTCGCGTCGTCGAAGTTCGCCAGATACGCGAGCTGCTTGGAGTCCGGCGACCACGACGCGCCCGAGACCGTCGCGCCCTTGGGCGCCGCGATGTCGACCCCCTTGCCGGTGAGCGGATCGAGGAGCTGTAGCCCGCTCGCGCCGCGCGTGGTGAGAGCGCGGCTGCGGTTCGCCTTGAAGTCGACCTGCAGGCCGCCGAGATAGTAATGTGGTTTGCCGAACGTGGTCACAGACGGCATCCCCTCACTCTGCTCCTTCAGGAACAGTCTGCGATCGGGGCTCGGTTGCGTGAGCGCGACGTTCAGATGCCGCGGCGCGGTGACGAGCTTCGCGATCCCCTCGGCAGGCTGCGCGTAACTCTCCTTGTTCAGCGTGGCGCGGTTGGCCGAGAGCCACGCGGGGAGACTCGACGCGGTGTCCTTGAGCGTGGAAGCCTGCGCCGAGAGCGCGCTCGCGGTGAACGTGAGCACGATGCCGACGGCGGCACGGAACGGGATGGAGCGAGTCCGCATCAGACGGATCCTCGGATCAGGGGAGCGCTGCACGGCGCCTGGGGCGCCATTCCCGCATTACGCACCAGCGAGGTGCGACGTTAGCTCGCGCAGGTGCCCCCGGAGGCGCGGGAACTCCACCGTCTTGGTCACCGTGGCCTCGTCCAGGTAGAGCGCGCGATTGATCTCGACTTGCACGCTGTGGACGCCGGCGTCCGGCCGGCCGTACCGCTGCACGATGGTGCCCCCGGTATACGGGTCGTTCACCGAGACGGTATAGCCCAGCGCGCGGAGGCCCTCCGCGACAGCGGCGGTGTACGCGGGGGCGGCCGATGCCCCCAGCCGATCGGAAACGACGAAATCGGCGCGAGGAGCGCCGGGCCCGTCGGGCGTCATCGCGTTGCCGTGCGACTTCATGGAGTGCCAGTTGATGTGCAAAACCTGCTGGTGCGCCGCGCGTGCCTCGACGAGCAGCCCCCGCAGCATCCCGTGGTAGGGTTCGTACGAGAGCGCGATGCGCCGCTCCACCTCGGCGACCGGCAGGCGCGCGTCGTAGATGGGCACACCGGGCACGACGAATCGCCGGATGAGCCCCAGTCCGCGTCGCGACTTCTCCGTGGGGTGGAGCGCACCCGGCCACGGTCCGGCGAGCAGCGATTCGTCGATGTCGTCCGACGGGCGGTTGAGGTCCAGCCACGCCCGCGGATAGGTGGCCGTGAGGAGGGCGGCGCCCAGCGCGCTCACGCCCTCGAGCAGGTCATCCACGTACGCATCTTCGGCCCAGCGCAGTTGATCGCGCGAACAGTCCGTCACGAACGACGCGGGATACGCGCGCCCGCTGTGCGGGGAGTCGAACACGCACCACGGTGCGGTGGCGGGGCGCTCCACCGAGAACGGCGGCAGCGCCGGGTCGTGCGTCATGGCTGCAACAGGGTGAGCACGAAGAGCGCGCCAACGCACAGCACGAGGAGGATCGCGACGAGCGGCAGGATGAACCGAAGCCACGCGCCGTAGTTCACTTTCCCCGCGGCCAGATACGCGAGCAGCATCCCGGACGTGGGCGTCACGGTGTTCATGAGGCCGTTGCCGAACAAGAACGCCTGCACGGTCACCTGCCCGCTCACGCCGGCGAGCTGGCCGATG
>CAIRBD010000280.1 GCA_903876745.1 uncultured Gemmatimonadota bacterium | reverse complement strand
GGTGCCGCTCGCCTGGTTCATCCGGTTTCGCGAGGATGCGACGCCCGGACTGCAGCGCGAACTCGACTATGTGGAGCGACGGCTGGACGTGCACGTGCCGCGCCTCGCCGGTCCCGCGCAGCGCCTCGGCGCGCTCTTCGACGTGCTGCTCGAGCGCGAGGCGCCGGAGTTCGACATCGCGCTCGGTCCGCGCGACGCGGGGGTCGCGCGGCGGTTCCACGACGGACTCGCGCGCGCGGTCGAGATGTTGTGGGAGTCGTGGCCCGAATACCGCCCGGCGGCGCTCCCCGACGTGCCGGAGGACGCGGCGCGGGTGTGGCGTTCGGCGGCGCGCCAAGTCGCCGCACCGCCGGCGGAGTTCAAGAAGCCCATCGCGTCGCTGGATCGCATGCTGCGTCTGGTGCCGTCGGGGCTCGGGGAGCCCACCGTGACGCAGGAACAGGTGGGCGAACGCATCAAGCGGTTGCGGCTCGACTGGCTGCGCGGCACGACGCGCGATGCCATCACGCGCTTCGTGCCACGCGCCGCGGCCACGCGTGACGTGTTCATTCGCGTGTCGGATCCCGTCGTCGTTGCCGCGCATTCCGATCACGGCGCGACGCTCGCGCTGCTGCGCGAGCGCATGGAGGGGGCGCGCGCGCTCGCCCAACAGGACGGCCTCGACCGGCTCGGGCCGCCCGTCCGCTACGCGAATCCGTTCCTGGCCTGACGCGTCAGCCGATGGTCGTCGCGCGACTGACGTGCTCCGGGGCCTCGTGCGGGTGTATTTTTCACGATGCCGACCGACGCCGCCAGTCTTGAACTCGCTCCTGAACAGATGCTCGCCATGGGCCGTGCCGTCGTGGCGCGCTCGGTCGAGCATCTCGCGTCGCTCGATGCGCAACCGTGCCGCGGCGACGTAGACGCCGCCGACCTCTGCCGCGCCCTCCGCGAACCCGTGCCGGAGCAGGGCAGCGCGCTCGAACCGCTGCTCGATCAGCTCTTCGATGAACTCATCCCGCGCTCGTTCACGACGCCCGGCCCCGGCTATCTCGCCTACATCCCGGGCGGCGGCGTGTACCCCGCCGCGCTCGCCGACTTCATCGCCGACACCACCAACCGCTACACCGGCGTGTGGCAGGCGGCGCCGGCACTCGTGCAGCTCGAGGCGAACGTCCTCGACTGGCTGCGCGACTGGATGGGCTTCCCCGATGGCGCGGCGGGACTGCTGACCACCGGCGGCTCGATGGCGAATTTCAACGCCATCGTCTGCGCGCGCGAGAAGCATCTCGGTAATGACATCCGGCGCGGCACGATGTACACGTCCACGCAGGCGCACCACTCGAGCGCGAAAGCCGCCAAACTGGCCGGCATCGCGCACGACCGCGTGCGCATCCTGCCGGCCGACGACGCGTTCCGGATGCGCACGGACGCCCTCGAGGCGGCCATCGCCGAGGACCGTGCGGCCGGGTTGCAGCCGTTCCTCGTGGTGTCGTCGGCGGGGACGACGAACACCGGCGCCGTCGATCCGCTCGACGCCATCGCCGACCTCTGCGCGCGCGAAGGGATGTGGCACCACATCGACGGCGCGTACGGCGCGTTCTTCCACGCCTGTCCCGAACTGCGTCCGCTGCTCCCGGGGCT
>CAIRBD010000279.1 GCA_903876745.1 uncultured Gemmatimonadota bacterium | reverse complement strand
GTGCATACCGAGGTCGGCGTTGCCCTCGTTGGTGCACACCACCACGCCGCCGGTCTCGGCGATGAGCGCGTTCGCACCGGTGATCGCCGCGTCGGCGTGCAGCAGCGCGTCGCGCAGATGCTCGCGCGCCGCCGCTGCGAGCGCGTCGGGTGATGACTCGCCGGCCGGCGTCCCCATCGTGCGGTGAAAGAGCGCGCCGATCTCTTCCTTCTTCCAATGAATGGCGGGAAGCACGATGTGCGACGGATGTTCGCCCGCCAGCTGCACGATGCGCTCGCCGAGGTCGGTGTCGACCACCTCGATACCATTCGCCTCGAGATGCGGATTGAGGCCGCACTCTTCGGTGAGCATCGACTTGCTCTTCGCCACCCGGCGCGCACCGCTGCTCCGGAGGATGCCGAGCACGATCGCGTTGTGCTCGGCGGCGTCGCGCGCCCAATGCACGGTCACGCCATGCGCCGTGGCGTTCCGCTCGAACTCCTCGAGCAAGTCGCCGAGCCGGCTCATCGCGTGCGCCTTGAGCGCGGCGCCGGCGTCGCGCAGCGCTTCCCATTCGGGGAGATCGGTGGCGCGGTCGCGCTTCTGCCGCACGAACCAGAGCGACTCGTCGTGCCACGCGGAGCGCGGCGCGTCGCGCAGCAGGCCGCGCTTCATCGCGTGGCTTCCTCGAGCAGTTCGGCGATGTGCATCGCGCGGAGCGCGGGCGCCGTGCGGCGCGCGATGCCCTCGAGGTGCAGCAGGCACGAGGGATCGCTGCTCACGAGCACGCCGGCGCCGTGCGCGGTGTAGTCACGCAGGCGATCGTGCCCCATCGCCACCGAGAGTTCCGGTTCGGCCGCCGAGAACGAGCCGCCGAACCCGCAGCATTCATCGGGGCGGTCGAGCGGAACGAGTTCGATGCCGTCGAGACCCACGAGCAGCTGTCGCATGGGTCCGGAGGCCGCTTCGTGAAGCTCGGATGACCCGCCGAGGCGAAGGCCGCGCTGCGCGTGGCAGCCGAGGTGCATGGCCACACGATGCGGAAAACGACCGGCGAGCGACGTGCGCCCGAGCGGGCCGGCGATGAACTCGCACAGCTCGTATGTCACGCGCGCGGCGTGGGTCGCGTCGGCCGCGCTCGGCCGGCCGGCCGTTCGCGCATCGGAAACGGCGTCCGCGTTGCTGAGCAACGCCGGCAGGTGGTGCCGCACGTGCTGCGTGCAGCTTCCCGAGGGCATCACGATCGCGTCGAATGCACGCGCGCTCGTCGCCCAAGTCGCTCCCACGTCGCGCGCGCCGCCGAGCACGCCCGCGTTGAACATCGGCTGGCCGCAGCAGGGCGCGTCGAAGGCGAGACTCACCTCGCAGCCGAGCCGTTCGAGCAGCGTGAGCGTCGCCCGCGCCGCCTGGGGGCGGAGCTGGTCCACGTAGCACGGCACGGCGAGTGCGACGCGCATCAACGGTTCACGGTTGCGCGCCGAGGGCGAAGATGCATTCCATCGGCACCCACTTCTGCCCCGGATCCGCCCACGGCAGCGGCTGCTGAAAGCGCCACATCAACGCTTCCCACTCCGCGACCTTCGGATTCGCCGCGTCGGCCGCGGCCTTCGCCGCGCCGTCGAACCGTTCGTCGGTCTCCATCACCATCGTGAGGCGGTTGCCGGTGCGCCAGATCTCCATCGACACGATGCCCGCACTGCGGATGCTCTCAGCGATCTCGGGCCAGATGCGTTCGTGCAGGCGGCAGTACTCGGCGATGAGTGCCGGATCGTCGTGCAGGTCGAGGGCGAGGCAAAGACGTCGAGGCAACCCGTCGCCGGCGGTCGGCGCACCGCCACCCGCGACCATCACGACGTGACCTCCGCCGTATGCTTGTGCCCGCGCAGGGCGAAGTGCAGCACCGCCACATAGCACAGTGCCGGCAGCCAGAAGGCGAACTGGATCCCCTGCACGTCGGAGATCGCGCCCATCGCCGCCGGAATGATGGCGCCGCCCACGATGCTCATCACGAGCAGCGACGAGCCGAACTTGGTGTCGTCGCCGAGTCCGTCGATCGAGAGCGCGAAGATGGTCGGGAACTGGATCGAGTGGAACAGGCCGAGCGCGACGATCGCCCACACGGCCGCGGCGCCCGAGCCCGTGGCGGCAAGCGCCGCCGCAACAAAGCCGAGCGTCGCCACGCCGGCGAGCATGCGGGGCGCCGGAATGCGCGCCATCAGCGCTGAACCCACGATGCGCCCGGCGAGGAAGCCGGCGAGGTGCCATTGCAGGAACGTGGCCGCAGCGCGCTCCGGCGTGCCGGGCATCGCCTGTTGCACGAACCGGATCACGAACGACGCCACGCCCACCTGCGCGCCCACGTAGCAGAACTGCGCGAGCACGCCACGGCGCAGGTGCGCGTGCCGCCATGCTGAGGCGAGGCCGCGTCCGCTGCCCACGCCGGGCTCGGTGACCTCGGGGAGTTTCGAGAACGCGATCATCAGGCCGACCGCGATGAAGATGGCCGTGATCACGAGGTACGGCCCCTTCACGCCGAGCGCCTCGGTGGTGCGCCACGCGTCCACCGCCGCGGGCGTCATCGCGGCGACGTCGGCCTTCGAATGTTCCACGCCCGAGAGGATGAACCGCGCGCCGAGGATCGGCGTGATCACGGCGCCAAGCGCATTGAAGGCCTGCGCGGTGTTCAGGCGCCGTGCCGCGCTCCCGGCCGGGCCGAGCACGGTCACGTACGGATTGGCGGCCACTTCGAGCACGCACTGCCCGCACGCCATCACGAAGAGCGCGAGGAGGAAGTACGGATACCAGCGGGCCGATGCGGCCGGCTGGAAGAGCAGGGTGCCCACCGCGCAGAGCGCGAGTCCCACGAGGATGCCGCGCCGATATCCGAGCCGCCGCATGATCCATCCCGCCGGCAGCGCCATCAGGAAATACCCGCCGAAGAACGCCGTCTGGATGAGCGACGACTGAAAATCGCTCAGGTCGAGCGCCTTCTTGAGGTGCGGGATGAGCACGTCGTTCAGGTTCACACCGATCGCCCAGAGAAAGAAGAGCGAGGTGACGAGCACGAACGGCACCGCGTAGCGGCGCTCGGTGAGCGGCGCGGTGCGCTCAGTCATGGCGGGTCCGGTGGGCCGAGGGGGGAACGATGATCACGTGAGGGCGCGGTCGAGGTGCACGTAGCCGCCATCCACGTACAGATGCTGCCCCGTGATGTGCGCCGCGCGCGGCGAGAGCACGAAACACGCCATCGCGGCGATCTCGTCGGGAAGCGTCATGCGGTGTTCGAGCGGGATGTGCGCGAGGATCTCCGCCTGCTTGCCGGCGGGGTCTGCGAACGTGTCCAACCACTGCCGGTACAGCGGCGTCATCACCTCGGCGGGGACGATGGCGTTCACGCGGATGCCGTGAGCGAGGAGCTCGGCCGCCCACTCACGCGTGAGCGCGAGGATCGCGCCTTTGGCCGACGCGTAGCCAGAGGTGTTCCCCTGGCCGGTGACCGCCGTCTTGCTCGCGATGTTGAGGATGGCGCCGCGCGCCGCGATGAGATGCGGCAGCGCGAAGTGCGCTACATCGTAGTAATGAAAGAGATTGGTGCGCAGCGACTCGCGGTACCGCGCCGGGTCGCCGTGCGCGAGGCCCACGCCGTCGTTCACACCGGCGTTGTTCACCAGCGC
>CAIRBD010000278.1 GCA_903876745.1 uncultured Gemmatimonadota bacterium | reverse complement strand
GCGGGCGCGGCGGCGGTGCTCCGGCCACGCCGGCTCCCGGCGGTCGAGGCGCGGCGAATGGCGCTGCGCCGGCTGCAGCAGTACGTCGGCTCGAGCTGATGAACCTCGCGACCGGCGAGAAGACGACCTTTCCGAACCCAGCGACATTCCGCTTCGCCAAGGGGTCGAAGACGCTCGCCGTGCGCCTGAACAAGTCCGACGCCGCGGCGAAGCACAACGGCGCCGATCTGCTCCTCCGGAATCTTGTCACCGGAACGACGCGCAACGTCGGCAACGTGAACGCGTACGATTTCAACGACGCGGGCGCGTTCGTGGCGTACACGGTGGACGCCGCCGACAAGCAGGGCAACGGCGTGTATCTGCTCAACCTCGCGAGCGGCGAGACGAAGGAACTCAACACCGCCTCCGCCGACTACGATCAACTCGCCTGGAGCGACGACGGCGCGAACCTCAGCGCGCTGCGCGGCGACAAGAAGACCGACCAGAAACAGAAGGACAACGTGCTCCTCGCGTGGCGCGGCGTCACGGGCTCCGGCGCGACGACCATCGAATACGCGCCGTCGGCCGACGCGGCGTTCCCCAAGGACTTCGTCGTCAGCGAATTCACGGCGCCCCGTTGGAGCAAGGATGGTTCGCGCCTCTTCTTCGGCATCAAGGAACAGGAGAAGGAAGTCACCGCCGCCGACTCGCTCAAGGCGAATGTGGACGTGTGGCACTGGAAGGACCCCGAGATCCAGAGCGTGCAGATCGTGCGCGTGGCGCAGGAACGCCGCGCCACGTATCCGGCCGCGCTCCTCGTCGCCTCCCGCAAGTTCGTGCGGCTCGGCACCGAGGACATGCGCACCGTCACCAACACGCCGAACGGCAAATGGGGGCTGGGCCGCTTCGATGCGCCCTATCGCGGTGAAGTCAGCTGGGGCGGGGGCAAGGCCGACCTGATGCGCGTCAACACCGAGACCGGCGAGAAGTCGCTCATCGAGAAGGCGCTCACGCGCACGTACGGCACGAGCCCCGACAGCAAGTGGTTCCTGTACCTCAAGGACAAGCACCTCAAGGCGTTCAACCTCGAGACGTCGAAGCAGGTGGACGTCGACGCACTCGCCGGCGGGAGGAGCTTCGTGGACTCCGACGACGACCATCCGTACGAGAAGCCCATCTGGGGCGTGGGCGGCTGGGCGAAGGACGGCTCGGTGCTGCTCTACGACAAGTACGACATCTGGCAGGTGCCGCTCGACGGCGGCAAGGTCACGAACTTCACCGGCGGCATCGGCAAGGCGCAGAGCATCCAGTTCCGCGTGGTGCGTCTCACCGGTGGGCGCGGTGGCCGTGGCGGCCGCGGCGGTGGCGGCGGAGCGCCCGGCGCCGAGGATGAAGAAGGGATGGATCTCTCCAAGCCCATCACGCTGAGCGCGTACGGTGAGTGGACCAAGAAGAGCGGCTATTGGACCGTGAGCGCGGGCAAGGCGCCCGCGCCGCTCATCTGGGACGACAAATCCATCGGCGGCGCGCAGAAAGCCGAGGGCGCCGACCGCGTGCTGTTCACGCAACAGAGTTTCACGGAGTTCCCCGACGTGTGGACGAGCGGCACCGATTTCGCCAACGCGAAGAAAGTGACCGACGCCAACCCGCAGCTCAACGACTTCGCGTGGGGCAAGCGCATCCTCGTGGATTACACCAACTCCAAGGGGAAGAAGCTCCAGGCGACGGTCACCCTGCCCGCGGGCTACGTGCCGGGCAAGAAGTATCCGACGCTCGTCTACTTCTACGAGATCCTCTCCAACACGCATCACACGTTCTCGCAGCCGGTGTACGACGACCGGCCGCACTTCAGCACGTACGCGAGCAACGGCTACCTCGTCGTGCAGCCCGACATCGTCTATGAGATAGGCAAGCCCGGCTCGAGCGCGTTCGATTGCGTGACGGCCGCGGTGAAGAAAGTGATCGCGATGGGGCTCGCCGACCCGAAGCACATCGGCCTGCAGGGACACAGCTGGGGCGGCTACGAGACGAGCTACATCCTCACGCAGACGGACATGTTCGCCACGGTCGTCACCGGCGCGCCGCCGGCCGACCTCGTGAGCATGTACGACCAGCTCTACAAGCAGACGGGCACCGTGAACCACGGCATCTTCGAGATCGGCCAGGTACGCATGGGTGACGGCAACACCCCGTGGACGGCGCGCGAACTGTACGAGAGCCAGAGCCCGGTGCACAACGTGCGCAACGTGAAGACGCCGTTCCTCATCCTGCAGGGTACCGATGACGGCGCTGTCGACTGGCTGCAGGGCGTCGAGTGGTACAACGCCGCGCGCCGCTGGGGGAAGGAAGTCGTGTTCCTCTCCTATCCTGGGGAACCGCACCATCTGGGCAAGAAAGAGAACCAGAAGGATTTCCAGATCCGCATGAAGCAGTGGTTCGACCACTACCTGCTCGGCACGCCCGCGCCCAAGTGGATGACCGACGGCGTACCGCAGACGAAGAAGGGCGGGCCGATCCAGTGACGAAGCACGGCGCGCGCGGGTTCATCGGGAAGCATCGGTGGCTCGCGCCCGTGCTGCGAGTGGCTGCGGCCGTGGCGGGAGGAGGCGTGGCGTACGCGGCGTGGCTCACGATGGTGCGCGTGACCATGCCGCAATCGCCGGATGCGATCACGTTCCCGGTGATGCTCACGGGTCCGGTGGCCACGGCGTTCGGGTTCGCGGCAGGCACGATGCTGAGTGAACGGCTCATCCGCGGGTACCGCATGCCGCTGTCGCGCGCCATCCTGTGGCCGCTCGTCGGCTGCATGGTGGGAGCGCTGCTCATCTATCCGTTCGGACCGACGCTCGTGGTGTATGGCACGTTCGGGATGGGGATCGTGACGGCGCTGACGCGTGAGGCGTGGGCGAAGCGCTGACATCGGGAGGAGATGATGACGCAGGCGCAGGATGTAGCGGCGGAGAACCTCGCCGAGTTCGTCGCCCGGGAAGCGCGAACGGCGAGCGACGGCGCCCTCGCCGTCACGGGCATCGTCGGGGTGGTCGTCGCGGCCGGGGTGCTGCATTTTCGGCCGCCGGCCTGGCCCGTGTTCACGGCGGCGGGCGTGATGCTCCTCGCGCTCGCGGCGTGGGGTGTCACTGATCGGGAGTTGCGCGAACGCTCGCTCATCGGCCGAACGCCACATACGTTCTTGCGAGCCGCGCGCACCGCTGCCGCCCTCACAGGCTGGCTCGCGATGCTCGCGGCCATCTTCGGCCTCCTCGGCGTCGCCCTCGGAACGATCATCAGTTGAGAGACCAATCCATGAACATGCCGTCCGCGCCTTTCCGCCGTACGTCGCGTTTTGCCGGCGTCGTGTGTGCCGTCTTCGTGTGCGCCGCGCTGTCCGGCTGCGCCGGCAAGTCACTGACGGGCGAGTGGGACGCCTACGTCGCGCTCGGCTCCGCGCAGGGCGACGGCTTCGAAGGCTGGCGACGCATGGGCTACGCGCATTTCGCCGGCCACGATTCCGGATTCGCCGGCACCATCCGCCGGCGCACGGGCGAGGTGATGCTCGAGGTCAACAGCATCACCGCGAAGGGCGATTCGCTGAGGCTCGGCAACTCGGGCAACACCGCGCTGAACGCCGCGTGGCACGGCGGCGACACGCTCACCGGCGTACTACTGGCCGCGGGCAAGCCCGCCGGGCGCCGGTATCGTCTGGTGCGCCGCGCCGCGCCGTTCACGGTCGAGAAGAACTATGCGCTCTGGCCGGGCGCCGTCTCCGACTCGGCGTTCGCCGTCACCGAGGATACCGCCGTCTTCATGACGACCCGCGACGGCGCAAAGCTCGTGAGCTACATCGCGCGCCCCGTGGGCAACGGACCGTTCGGCGTGGTGCTGCAGCGCACGCCGTACACGCGCATCCTGCATCCGGCGGGACGCTGGTGGGCCTCGCGCGGTTACATCTTCGTGGCGCAGCACGTGCGCGGCCGCGACATCTCCGACGGCAACGACTTCGGCGATTACGATACCGACGTGAAGGACGGCTACGACGCCGTGGAATGGGCGGCCAAGCTCCCCGGCGCGAACGGCCGCGTGGGGCTCATCGGCCACTCCGACGAAGGGCGTCTCGCGTGGTACGCCGCGGTGAGCGCGCCGCCGCATCTTGCCGCGATCGCGCCCTCGGCGGCGAGCGGCGACCCGTGGCGCATCGTGCCGTACGAGGACATGGTGTTCTCGCCGATCAACGTCGACTGGGCCTGCCTGATGCGCGGGCGGACGCTGCAGCGCACCGAGGACCTCGACGTGGGCAAGGCGATGATGCACCTGCCGCTCAGCGACCTGCCGCAGACGCTCGGCTGCGGGCACGTGCCGCTCTGGGACCGGTGGATCGCGCATCCGACGCTCGACGCCTACTGGCGTGATCACGCCGTGAGTACGCGCATCGCGGGCGTGAAGGCGCCGGTGCTGCAGATCTCCGGCTGGTATGACGACTCGCGCGGCCCCATCGACTACACGAACGCGCTGCACGCGGTGCCGGGACATCCGTTCATCCGCGTCGTGATGGGTCCCGGCGCGCACAAGGGCGTGGACTACGTCGCCGGGGAGTTCGGCCCGCAGTCGCGCGTCGAGACGCGCCGTCTGCAACTCCGTTGGTTCGACCACTATCTGTTGGGCAAAGACAACGGTGTGGACAAGGAACCGCCCATCGACATCTTCGTGTTCGGCGACAACGCGTGGCGCAAGGAAGCCGCCTGGCCCCTCGCGCGCGCCGTGCCCGTGAAGTGGTACGTGTCGTCGGGCGGCAACGCGAACACGAGTGCCGGCGACGGCGTGCTCGACACGCTCCCGCCGCGCGGCGCCGCGGTGGACACGTTCACCTACGATCCCGCGAAGCCCACGCCGTATCTCATCGACTCGCGCGAGCTCGAGACGTCGCTCAACGAGGACTTCACGGCGCTCAACGCCTCACGGCGCGACGCGCTGGTGTTCACGTCCAAGCCGCTCACCAAAACGGTGGAGGTCACGGGACAGATGTCGGCCACGCTCTGGGCCGCCACCGACGCCAAGGACACCGATTGGAACGTGATGCTGCTCGACGTCTTCCCCGACGGGCACGCCGAACGTGTGCAGGACGGCATCGCCCGCGCGCGATTCAGAAAAGGGTTCGATCGTGAAGTGATGCTGACGCCCGGCGAGGTGGAGCGCTACGACATCGACCTCTGGTTCACGTCACGCGCGTTCATGCCGGGGCACCGGCTGCGCGTGAGCATCTCGTCGGCGCTCTTCCCCAAGTACGACCGCAACCTGAACACCGGCGGCAACAACGAGCGCGACTCGACGTTCGTCGTCGCGCACCAGCGGATCGTGCACGATGCGGCGCACCCGTCGCACGTGGTGCTGCCCGTGGTGCCGCGCTAGGCCGATAGCGGCCGGCGTGTCAGCGCACGCCGGTCGCGACCTCGTCTTCCACGGCAGCCTTGAGGATGCTCATGAAGTCCTGGGCGTTCGTGACGACGCCCACCGCCTGGTGCGTGCCGCGGTCCTTGAGCTTTGACACCAGGAACTCCGACGCGTCCACGCAGATCGTCGGCAGCTCCACGATGCCGCGCGCGCCGTCCGTGTAGTACGCCGGGAGCATGTTCCCCACGGCGATCGAGTGCAGCGCCGTCGCCACCATCACCGCCATCGTCGCCTTCTTCGCGTGCGCGCGCATCGCGTCCTGCGCCGCCACGGCGTCGGTGAGCACGTCGGGCAGCGGTCCGTCGTCGCGGATCGAGCCGCAGAGCACGAACGGCACCTCCTCCACGACGCACGCGTGCATGATCCCCTCGCGGATCAGGCCGCTCTTCACGGCCGCGCCGATCGAGCCAGCGCGCCGCACGGCGTTGATGGCGCGCATGTGCGCGGCGTGTCCGCCCTCGGTCGGCGCGCCGTCGCTCGTCATGCCGAGCGTCGTGCCGACCACCGCTGCTTCAATATCATGCGCGGCCACCGCATTGCCGGCGAGCATCGCCTGCACGTAGCCGTGCCGGATGAACCAGACGAAGTTGTCGCGCGCCCGTGAATGCACGAGCGCGGGGCCGGTGACCCACACCACGTAGCCG
>CAIRBD010000277.1 GCA_903876745.1 uncultured Gemmatimonadota bacterium | reverse complement strand
CGTCGCGTCGAGCCCGAGTTCTTCGGCCATCATCGACGCCAGCCAGGCGACTTCCTTGGAATGCCCCAGGATGTTCTGGCCGTAGCTGGTGCGCCACTTCATGCGGCCGATGAGCTTGATCAGCTCCGGGTGCAGCCCGTGCACGTTCGACTCGTACGCCGCCTGCTCACCGGTCTCGATGATGCCGGCGTCCACTTCCTTGCGCGACTTCTCGACCACTTCCTCGATGCGCCCCGGATGGATGCGTCCGTCAGCGACGAGTTTCTCGAGCGCCAGCCGCGCCACCTCGCGCCGCACCGGGTCGAAGCAGCTCACAACCACGGTGTCGGGCGTGTCGTCGATGATGAGGTCCACCCCGGTCGCCAGTTCGAAGGCGCGGATGTTGCGCCCCTCGCGGCCGATGATGCGCCCCTTCATCTCGTCTTTGGGGAGCGACACGGCGCTCACCGTGATCTCCGCCGTGTGCTCGGAGGCCAGACGCTGCACCGCCAGCGCGATGATCTTCTTGGCCTCGCGGTCGGCGTTGCGCTTGGCCGCGTCGCGGATCTCGCGCATGCGGCTCGCCGCATCCGCGTGGGCTTCCTCCTCGAGACGGCGCACCAGCTCGGCCTTGGCCTCCTGCGCGGAGAGCCCGGCCAGCTGCTCCAGCCGGCGCCGCTCCTCCGAGACCATCTTGTCGAGCTCCGCCTGGCGGTCCTCGACCGACTTCTCCTTACGGCCCAGGTCGCTCGCCCGCCGCCCCAGCTCCTTGTCGCGCGTGTCGATCACGTCGACCTTGCGGTCGAGGGTCGTGTCGCGCTCCTTGAGCCGCTTCTCCTCGCGGTCGAGTTCCTCGCGACGCCGGCGCGCCTCCGACTCCCACTCCTCGCGCGCCCGCATCGCCTCTTCCTTGCCCGCCAGTACGGCCTGCTTGCGGAGGCCGTCGGCATCGCGCTCCGCTTCGCCTTTGATGCGCAGCGCCACCTGCTCTGCCGCATCGCCGGCCGCGCGGCGCGCCAACTCTTCGGCTTCGCGCCCGGACTTGCGCCCAATGAAAAAAGCGATCGTGGAGCCGGCAACGCCGCTCGCTCCCAGCCCGATCGCCAGCCAGATCAAGGGATTCATCTTGTCGTATACCTCAAATCGACATCAGCGCGAGACTACGCCGCGCTTCGGTCGCATGTCAGAAAGGAACCGCCGGGGGAGCCACGAGCGCACAACCCAGCATCACGACAAACGGACCGTCCGATTCGGCGCCGTCGGAGGGCGCGGAACGGGACGGGCTAAATGCCGTGCCTGCTTGGACCTACGCAATCCTGACTCCCGCGCTTAAGAAAGTATGCATAGATGCCGAAATTGGCAATTGGAGCACCAGAGCCTTTTGCCTCCTGTTCGGGTGGTCGCCTCGGCGACCGATGACAGGACGCGCCCCAAGGACGGGACGCGGGCAGCGACCTGGGGCGCCACAACTCCCTCGCAGTCATCACGTTGAGCCTGGAGCTGGCCGTGCGCATCGAGCAAGGAAGCCCGAACGCCGCCGTTGCCGGGGCCGCCAATGCGGCCTCCGCGCAACCGAATGTTTCTCGTGGGACGGTGCTCGTCATCGACGACGAGTCCGGCGTGCTCGGCGCCGTCGGACGCATCCTCACCAAATTCGGTTTCAAACCGCTGCTCGCCCTCGACGGCGTCGAGGGCATGCAGCTGCTCGAAGCACACCTCGACGAGGTCGATGTCGTCGTGCTCGACTGGCATCTGCCGGCGCAGTCGGGCCAGAAGACGCTCACCGAACTCCTGCAGCGCCGTCCCGACCTCCGAGTCGTGCTGGCGACCGGCGACCACGATGCGGAACTGTCTCCTGACGATCGCGCCCACATCGCCTGCCTGCTTCTGAAGCCGTTCTCGGT
>CAIRBD010000276.1 GCA_903876745.1 uncultured Gemmatimonadota bacterium | reverse complement strand
GGCGTCCTCGTACGCGGCGATGTGCGTGAGGAGCGTGTCGTGCTCCTCGGATTGATGGATCTCGAGCTGCCAGCCGTCCACGAGCTGGCGCGCGGCCTGCCGCAGCGTCTCACCGCCGTCGTCGGCGCCGCCGTCACGACGACGGCGCGTCTGCGCCGCGACCTTCTTGAGCAGGCGCAGCAGGTGGTGCGAGATGGACTTGTCGGCGCTCTGCGCGGCCGCCTCGATCCAGTCGAGCACGGCCGACACCGGCAGGGCGTCGACACCCTGCAGGATGAGCACGCGTTTGCGCACCGGATCCACTTCGGACGCGAGCAGCGTGGCCATCGTCCCCGGATCGAGGTTGCGGAGCACCTCGCGCAAGCGCGCGGCCACCGCGCCACCGCCCGCACGACCGCGGCGGCGCGCGTGCCGTGCCACACGCAGCAACGACTTGAGCACGGCGACCGACGGCGCACCGTCGCGCGCACGGGCACTGATGGCACGCGCAATGCGCTGCGGATTCATCTCGGGCGGGAGTTCACCCGCGCCGATGGCGCCGAACGCGCCGGACTCGCGCTCCGTACCAGAGACTGGGCCAGAGCCGACACTGCCGGTTCCCTCGCCACCCGCCCCCGCCCCTTCGGGACCGGCGCCATCGCCCGCCCCGGCACCATCGCTTCCCGGCCGGCTGCCGTCGCCGTTGCCGTCACCGCGGCCGTCACCGCTCCCAATTCCGAACAACGAGTCGAACGCTCGATCGATATCCGCCTCAGCCGCCGAACCGCCACCCGAGAAGCCGGCTCCGTCGACGCCGTCCCATCCCACCAGCGCCACCTCGGCAAGCTGACGCCAGAGCCGGTCGCCGGTGCCATCCGGCCCGCCGGTCTCATCTTCGAGTTCGTCGGCGAGCGCGAGTCCATCATAGGAAAGCATTTCCACCCCGACATGGGCGCTCGGCTGTGGGGTCTCGTCGAGCAGATCGTCCTCTTCGTCGGCCGGGGTGTTGGTCGAAGAGATCCGTTCGAGCAGCACCTCGAACTCGGCTGCCGTGACCCCCGCGCGCAACGTGATCGTCCCGACGCCGCGGCGGTGGAGGCGCTCGGCCAACTCGGCCAGCGCGGGGTTGTTGGGTTCCGTGAACGCGGTGCCGATCTTGAGCTGGTTCTTGGCCACCGAGATGGCGAACTCGGGCTCAGTCGCGAGAGCGACGGCCACGGCGTCGAGAGCCTCCGCCTGCGCCGAGAACCGCAGAGGATGTCCCGGCGGATACGCCGAGCGACGGTGCATCGCGACCGAGAACCGCTTGAGCCACGCGAGGTGGACTGGCGGTATGCGGTCCGCCGCGCCGGCGACGCGAGGTTGGCTGACGGTCTTGCGGTCCACTCGCGGGTTCGCGTGCTCCAGAGGGGGCGGAACGGCGCCTGGTATCGGGAGCAAAGTTGCCGACCAGCCGCCAGAACGCAATGCGGCCGCTTTATACGGTTGTGGACGAGGGTGTTCCGGGTGGCCTCACCGTGCGAGGGCCGGTAGCTTTTGCCGGTAGCTTTTGCCGTAACCTTTTGACCGGCTCGTCGACGCGCTCCCCCCTCATGGACCTGACCGACCAACTCCAGCGTACGCTTGGCGACGGCTACACTCTCGAGCGCGAGCTCGGCGGTGGCGGCATGTCGCGCGTGTTCGTGGCTGAGGAGCGGGCACTCGGACGGAAGGTGGTCGTGAAGGTGCTCCCGCCCGACACGGCGGCGCAGGTCTCCATCGAACGGTTCAAGCGCGAGATCCTGCTCGCCGCGCGGCTCCAGCATCCGCACATCGTGCCGTTGCTCACGGCGGGCGATTCCGAGGGGCTGCCGTACTTCACGATGCCGCTCATCGAGGGTGAATCGCTGCGGGCGCGGCTGGCGCGCCACGGCGAGCTGCCCGTGAACGAGGCGATGCGCGTGCTGCGCGAGATCGCGTCGGCGCTGGCGTACGCGCACGAACGCGGCATCGTGCATCGCGACATCAAGCCCGACAACGTGCTCGTCTCAGGCGGCAGCGCGATGGTGACCGACTTCGGCGTGGCCAAGGCGTTGTCGGCGTCGAGCAACTCCGATGTGGGCGGCGTCACGTCGCTCGGCATCGCGCTCGGCACGCCGGCGTACATGGCGCCCGAGCAGGCGAGCGCCGATCCGAATGTGGATCATCGCGCTGACATCTACGCGTTCGGCATCCTCGCGTATGAGTTGTTGACGGGGCAGCCGCCGTTCACGGGGCGCACGCCGCAGAATCTGCTCGCGGCGCATGTCACCGAATCGCCCGAACCCATCGGCAAGCGGCGCGCGTCGCTGCCGCCGGCGTTGGCCGGGCTCGTGATGCGCTGCCTCGAGAAGCGTCCGGCCGATCGGATCCAGTCGGCCAAGGAGATCGTGCACGCGCTCGACGACATCACGACGCCGAGCGGGGGGATGCAGCCGACGAGCGCGATCGCGGCGACGGCGGCGCGGGCGGGTGATGCGACGGCCGGCACGGAGCGGGTGCCGTTCGCTCGAAGCCTGCGCGTCGCGATAATCGTCACGTCGATGGCGATGCTCGCCGCGGGCTACGCCGCGTGGCGCGCGCTGCCGCACGACGCGGCGGCGGGTGCTGGTACCAGCGGCGGCGCAGGCGGCGGCGCGATGCCCAAGTCCGTCGCCGTGCTCCCACTCGTCACCCCCGCCGGCGATACCGCTAACGTCTATTTCGCACAGGGGATGACCGACGAAGTCACCGGCGCCCTCGGCCGAGTGAAGGGACTGCGCGTGGCATCGCGCAGCGCGGCGACGAGCGTGGACATGTCGAAGCCCGTCGATGTGCGCGCGGTGGGCACGCGACTCAATGTGGGCGCCGTGCTCGAAGGACAGATGCGCCGCAGCGGGAGCAAGTTCCGCGTGACGATGCAGCTCACGAACGTCGCCGACGGCCTCTCGCTCTGGAGCGACAGTTTCGATGGCGAACTCAAGGACGCATTCACCGTGCAGGACAAGATCGCGCGGGCCATCGCATCGGCGTTGAGCGTGGCGCTCGCGGGGAACACACGGCTCGTGACGGGCACCACGAACACCGAGGCGCACGACCTCGTGCTGCGCGGGCGCTTCGAGGTCGGCCGGTTCACCGACGCATCGCTTCGGCAAGCGGTGACGCACTACCAGCGCGCCACGGAGCTCGACCCGACCTACGCCGACGCGTGGGCGGGGCTCGCCGAGGCGTGGTTCACGCTCGCCGACGACTTCATGGTGGCCAAAGACGCCGTCGCACCGGGTCGCGCCGCACTCGCCCGCGCCGTCGCCATCGATTCACTCAACCCGGCCGTGCTGGCACAGGTCGGTGCTGAACGTTGGTGGTATGGGCGCGATGCGCGCGCGGCGACGGTCGCGCTCGAACGCGCACTGGCGATCGATTCGCTCAACGAGTCGGCCATCCTCCCGTACATCAGTCTTCTCGACGCTCAGCAGCAGTTCGACAGCGCCGCCACCCTGATGCAGCGTGCCTGGCGGGCGAACCCTTACTCGATCACGATCACCAGCGGCAACCTGCGATCGGCGATCAGGAGCGGCCACGCAGATGCTGCCGATCGGCAGTGCTCGCGTGCCATCGCCCTCGACAGCGCTCAGTTCGGCACGTGTCGCTTCGGCATCCTCTGGAACATGGGCAAACTCCCGGAGGCGCTCGCCGCCTGCCGTGCGTGGCAGCCAGCGCCGTCGATGTGTGGCGCCAAGACGCTCGGACGCCTCGGTCGCCGCGCTGAGGCACTGAAAGAAGCCGCGCTCGTCGAGACATCGTGGGGCGCACAGTACATACGCCCTAACGAAGCCGCCGCGATGTGGGCGTGGGCCGGCGATCTCGACCGGGCCATGAAGTGGCTCGACCGCGAGGAACGGAACGAAGGCTCCTCGCTCAGCTATCTCGCGACGGTCCCGTTGCTCGAACCGCTGCACGGCGACCCGCGCTTCGAAGCGATGGTCAAGCGCGTCGCCCGCAAGTGACGCTCCCCTCGCTCTCCGACCGCTACGCCATCGAGCGCGAAGCCGGCCGCGGCGGCATGGCCACCGTGTACCTCGCGCGCGACCTCAAGCACGACCGCCGCGTCGCCATCAAGGTGCTCAACCCCGAACTCGGCGCCGTGCTCGGCGTGGAACGGTTCCTGAGCGAGATCAAGGTCACGGCCAACCTCCAGCATCCCAATCTGCTCCCGCTGTTCGACAGCGGCGAGACGGGGGGATTGCTGTATTACGTGATGCCGTTCGTCGACGGCGAGACGTTGCGCGCGCGGCTCGACCGCGAGCAGCAACTGCCGGTGGACGAGGCGCTGCGCATCATCTCGGCTGTGGCGAACGGATTGCAGTACGCGCACGAACTCGGCGTGATCCACCGCGATCTCAAACCGGAGAACATCCTGCTGCAGGCCGGGCAGCCGGTGATCGCCGATTTCGGCATCGCGCTCGCGGTGAGCAACGCGGGCGGCGCGCGTGTCACCCAGACGGGGCTCTCGCTCGGCACGCCACAGTACATGTCGCCGGAGCAGGCCACGGGTGATCGCGTGATCGACGCGCGGTCGGATCAGTTCTCGCTCGCAGCAGTTCTCTACGAGATGCTGACCGGCGAGCCGCCGCATACGGGCGGCAATGCGCAGGTCATCATCGCACGGCTGATGACGGAGACGCCGCGGCCGGTGATCAACACGCGGCCGAGCGTGCCACAAAGCGTGAACGACGCGATCGCCCGCGCGCTGATGAAGGCGCCGGCCGACCGATTCGAGAGCGTGGCGGCGTTCGCGCGGGCGCTTGCGGCGCAGCCGGTGCAGGGCGCGACCACGCCGGGCGCATTCGCCGACGCAACGGCCCCGCGTTCGGGCGCGCCGGCCTGGCGCACTCCCGTGATCGCGGCCGCTACGATCGCGGCGGTGGCCGGCATCGGCTGGTTCGCCACGCACCGCCCCGTCGTCGTGCTCGACAGCGCGACGGTCATGGTCG
>CAIRBD010000275.1 GCA_903876745.1 uncultured Gemmatimonadota bacterium | reverse complement strand
TGAACCCCATGTTCCTCCCGATCCTGCGCTGACCCCGTGCGCGACATCCTCCGCAGTCTCGGCCCGCTCACCCGCGGCCGCCGTTGGGAGCTCGCCCGTATCGCCGCGCTCGTGTCGGTGGGCACGATGGCGGCGCTCGTCGAGCCGTGGATCTACTCGACCATCGTCGACGACATCGCCGGCACCTTCGTCGCCGACGACGCGCTCCAGCTGCCGGCCCGTCTGCTCGACAACGCCGGGCTGACGCTGCTCCACGTGGCTGAGTCGTTCGCGCGCATCATCAAGATGCCGCTGAACGTGGGCGGCGAGCTGAGCGCGCGCACCATTCCCGAAGTGCTCGCCACGATCATCGCGGGCGCGCTCTTGATGGTGCTGGTGCGCCTCGTCGCGGAATGGAGCGCCGTGGCCGGCGACAATCGCGCGCAGCGGTTCGGCGCGCGGATCGAACAGCGCTACATCCTGCGCGCCTTCGATCACGTGCTCCGCCTGCCGCTGTCGTATTTCACGCGCCGCGCCTCGGGACGGATCGCGAAGCAGGTGAATCAGGAGGAGCAGGTGGCGCCGCTCGTCACGGCCGCGGCGAAGGACCTGTGGCCGGATGCCTTCAAGCTGGTGGCGATCCTCGCGATCATGACGGTCGCCGACCGGCAACTGGCGCTCATCACCGCGGTCGCCGTGCCGCTCTATGCATTCATCTCGTGGCGCATGACGCGGGCCGTGGACGCCGATGCCGACGCGCTGTACGCGAACTGGGAAGAGGTGGCGTCGCGCATCCAGGAGACGATCGGTGGCATCAAGACGGTGCACGCGCACGGGGCGCGCGACCACGAGGTGCGCGAGCTCGAACGGCGGATGGCCGACGGCTACGATTCGTTCCTGCTCCGCGGGCGGCTGTACAACCGCTACTACGTGCTGCAACAGCTCGTCGTGGTCACGGTCAAAGCGACGGTGCTCGCGCTGGGCGGCTACAAGGCGCTCGACCACGAGCTGACGCCGGGCGCGGTGGTGATGTTCATCGGCTATATGGACACGATGTTCGCACCAGTGGAGAACCTTGCCGGGATGTGGACGACGATGCAGCAGCACATGGGCTCGCTGCGGCGCGCCGAGGGGTTGCTGCGTGAGCCGGTGGAGGGGCGCGAGGGACTGCCGGCGCTGGCGGCGTCACGCGGAGAGGTGGTGTTCGACGATGTGCGCTTCGGATACGGCACGCGCGAGGTGCTGCGCGGCGTTCGATTCCGCATCGCGCCCGGGGAACATGTGGCGATCGTCGGGCCGTCGGGGGCGGGGAAGACCACGCTCACCGATCTGCTGAGTGGACTCTACCAGCCGAGTGCGGGCCGCATCCTGATCGACGGCAAGCCGCTGATGGACGTCGCGCCGTCGAGCGTGCAGGGCGTCGTACGGGGCGTGGCCGTGGACGGTGTGCTGTTCCGCGGCTCGATGGCGCACAACATCCGGTATGGCCGGTTCGACGCGAGCGACGCCGACGTGGCGGAGGCGTCGCGGCTGGCCGGGCTCGGCCC
>CAIRBD010000274.1 GCA_903876745.1 uncultured Gemmatimonadota bacterium | reverse complement strand
CGGCTGGCCGGGCTCGGCCCGCTGCTGGAGCGGTTGCCGGAGGGACTCGGGACGCTCGTCGGCGAACGCGGCGTGCAGCTCAGCGCGGGCGAGCGGCAGCGCATCCTGCTCGCGCGTGCGTTCGTGGCGCGCCCCGCGGTGCTCGTGCTCGACGAGGCGACGGCGAACCTCGACTTTCGCACCGAGGCCGATGTGTTGCGCGCCGTGCACGAGGTGGCAGCCGGCCGTACGATGATCACGGTGGCGCACCGTCCGTCGATGGTGCTCTCCGCCGATCGGGTGCTCGTGCTGCGGCACGGTGTGATCGAACAGGACGGCGCGCCGGAGGCACTGCGGCAGGTGCCGGGGTACTTCCGCGAGATGATGGCGGCGGCGGATGCGTCGCGGGGCGGCGCATCCACGGAACCGTCCTGACGTTCGCGGATGCCTGACTGACAGAGGCCCCGCGGCGTTCGCTCACCGCGGGGCCTCTCGTCTCACGCGCGACTCGCGGTCAGGGCGCCTTGGTGCTCTTCCCTACGACCCACGGTATCCACGTCTTGCCGTCCGTGGAGAGATCCGCCGTCCACGCGTACGTTTTGCCGTTGGCGGAGAACGTGCCCGTGGCGCGCTGGCGATAGACGACGCCCTTCACGGTGAGCGTGCCGGTCATCTTCCACGTGTCGCCGCTCACGACGTTCGCGCCTGCCGACGTGGTGCCGTCGTTCTGGTAGCCGGTGAACGGATAGTTCTTGGCGACGGGGTCGTATCCGTCCATCTCGCTCCACTGCACGCCGCCGAACGCGCCCTTCTCCTCGCCCTTCCACTCGAGGAAGAACCCGTTCATCACCATGCGGCCCGTCTGCGTGCCGCTGAGTTTCGCGGCGGCGCCGAGGGGCGATGCCTTCACGTCGCCCTCGTATTTCCAGGTGCCGACCCACAGGGCGAGTTTCGCCGCCTCAGCGGGCGGCTTGGGCGCCTGCGCCACGAGTGACACCGCGGGGAGCGCCAGGAACAGCAGAGCCAGCCATCGCGCACGTTGCATCTTGCCTCCCTTCGTCGGGATTGAACATCACGCCAGCACTCGGCAGGGTGCCTGCGTCGTGCCGGCCTCCACGATGAGGTCGCCGGGCGGGTCGCGCAAGACGGCGATCATCCGATTAGGGGACAGATCGTGTCAGAGATCCTGCCGCACTCGAACGTACCAGCTCCGTCGTAAGGTTCGGTTTTCAAAGTACTTGACCTCGCAGAGCGGTATCCCACTCCCACTCCGCTCCCACGCGCACTCGAACTCGCCCCCTCAGCCCTTGCCCTCCCACTCCCGTGCCGTCTAACGGCCCCCGCTCCTCGCGCGTATCGTATAGCTGTGCGGCGCCCCGGCGTCGCGACTCCTCCCAACCCACTCGGAGTGCACAGATGAAACTGCCGTTCGCGCTTCTTCGGCGCCTCCTGCCCGGCGTGGCGCTCGTCGCCCCCGCCGTGCTCGGCGCGCAGGGAGGCACATGGGCGCTCACCAACGCGCGCATCGAGACCGTCACGAAAGGGGTGATCGAGAAGGGTACGATCATCATTCGCGACGGCCTCATCGCCGCGGTCGGTGCCGACGTGCCGATCCCGGCCGACGCCCGCGTGCTCGACATGTCCAAGCGCACGATCGCGCCCGGCCTGATCGACCTCACGTCCACGCTCGGTCTGTCCGGTGCTCCAGCGCCAGCCGCCGGTGGCGGTGGGCGCGGCGGCGGCGCTCCGGCGGCGGCCGGCGCCGACCGGTTCACGGGATTCGAGGCGAACCGCCTCGTCGCCGATGAACTCAAGGTGTCGCCGTCCGACGCGCGCTCGGCGCGCGACGCGGGAATCACGGCAGCGCTCGTTTCGCCGGCGCGCGGCGCCGTGCGCGGTCTTTCCGCGCTCGTGCCGATGAAGGACAGCGCGAACGGCGCGGACGTCATCAAGTCGCCGGTCGCCGAGCACTTCGGCTTCTCCGGCGGCGGTGGCTTCGGCGGCGGCGGCACGAACGCCCGCGGCGATCGCACCCCGGGCACGATCATGGGCGTCATCGCCTACCAGCGGCAGGAACTGTATGACGCCAAGCGGCACGGCATG
>CAIRBD010000273.1 GCA_903876745.1 uncultured Gemmatimonadota bacterium | reverse complement strand
GCACGATGGGCCGGCCGCGCGACGCGTCGTCGAACGCGCGCGCCTCGCGCGCCTTCGCCGCGTCCACCGGCTCGGCGAGCAGCGATTCCAGCGCCGCGTCGTCTACCATACGCTCTTGCCGCCGTCCACGACGACGTTCGCGCCGTTGACGAACGAGGAGGCATCCGAGCAGAGCCACACGAGCGCGCCCTGGAAATCCGTCGGCTGCGCCATCCGCGCCATCGGGATGCGCTGCGCCGCGCGCGCGAGGAACTCCGCGGGCTGGCCGTTCTCCACACCGCCGAGCGTGATCGTGTTGGCGCGAACGCCGCGGTCGGCCCAGTACGTGGCGAGGTACAGGGTGAGTCCGTGCAGTCCGGCCTTCACCGGCGTGTAGCTCACCGGCTTCTTGGGCTGCTGGTTCTCGGGCATCCCCTCCACGGCGTATAGCCGCTGGTCGGGCGCGATGATGCCGTACTCCGACGAGATGTTCACGATCACGCCGTGCCCCTGCGCGGCCATCGCCGTGCCGAACACCTTCGCGCAGAGGAACGCCCCCGTGAGCCCGACGGCGAGGTCGGCCGTCCACTGCTCGAGCGGGAAATCCTCGAGGCGCGAGAACGCCGACGCGCCGTCCTCCACCTTCGGATTGTTGGCGGCGTTGTTCACCAGCGCGTCCACGCGGCCGAAGCGCAGCATCACGGCGTCGAAGAGCGCGCGCACCGACGTCTCGCTCGTCACGTCCGTCGCCACGCCGAGCGTGGGGACGCCGAACGCCGTGGCGACCGACGCGGCGACCGCATCTGCCTCGCCGCCGCGGCGGTCGGCGATCACCGGCGTGCCGCCGGCCGCCGCGATCGCTTCGGCGTGCCGCGTGCCGAGCAGCCCCGCGCCGCCGGTGATGACGACGACGCGCCCCGCCAGCGAGAAATCGGCGCCCCGCACGCGATCGGTGCTGTCGCTCATTCGCTCACGCCTCCGCGAGTTCGATGGTGGCGCCGGTCCGCATGGACTGCTTCACGGCGAGTGCCGTGCGCAGGACGGCGATGCCGTCCGAGAGCGGCACGGCGGGCGTCTCGCGCCCCTCGACCGCCGCGAGGAAGTGCGTCACTTCGGCCAGGAACATCAGGTTCCTGTCATAGTCGGGCCGATCCATCGGCGACGCAAGCGGCGGGTCGGTGCGGAAGGTCCCGGTCACGAGGTCTACCGTCGCCACGTGCCGCTGGCCGGTGACGGTGATGCGGCGGCGCACCTCGCGCGACGCGAACGTCTGTCGGACGCGCACGGTGGCCAGCTTCGCGACGATCGTTGCGTCGACGGTGTCTTCGACCTTGAGCTCGAGCTCGCTCAACTTGCCCCCGGTCGCCGTCACGCGCCGCGCCGCGCCGAACAGCCAGTGGGCGATGTCGTAGTCGTGGATGTGCGCGAGCACCACGCCGCCCCCCATCTCGGCACGGGCAGGCCACGTCGTGCGGTAGTCCTCGTACTTGTGCCAGTCAGGGAGGTACTCCGCGTAATCGATCTCGGCCGACTGGATCTTGCCGAACAGGCCCACGTCGATCAGCTGGAATAGCCGGCGCACGCAGGGATGGAACCGCCACTGGCAGCCGATCATCGCCACGAGACCATTGCGCAGCACCGTCGCGCGCAGCTGTTCGACCCCCTCGAGCGAGAGCGCGAGCGGCTTCTCGATGAACAGATGGCAGCCCGCGTCCGCGGCGCGCTGCGCGATCTCGAGATGCCGGTCGGTGGTCGTGCACACGAACACCGCGTCGGGCTCCCTCGCGAGCGCGGCGTCGAGCGACACGAACGACTCGATGCCGTATTCCTTTTCCACGTCGAGCGAGTCGTCGCGCTGCAGCCCGGCCGTGACCACGTGGCGCTTGCCTCGCTGCCGGAACGCGAGCAGTTCCACGCCGTCGCCGCGGAGCGCGCGCAGGTTGCGCGCGTGCCGTTGCCCCACGGCGCCGAGCCCCGCGATCAGGATGCGCATCCTACTCCGGCAGCGGGTCGACGATCATGTTCGCCAGGAACTCCTCGCGCGGCAGGAACGGCCAGAGATCCTCGAGCGGCTTCGAGACCATCGAGCCGTCGGGGCGCCGCATCGACGACAGACTCGGCGCGCGCGGCTCCTCGCGCGGCGTGCGCACCTCGATCAGACAGGGTCCCGGCGCGTCGAGCAGCGTGCGCACCTGCGAGACGAGATCGGCATCGCTCACGATGGACGCGTACGGCAGGCCGAACGCCGCCGCGATCCCCTGCAGGGGCGGCTGCGTGACACCGCTCGTCGCGTCGGCACCGGCGAGACGGCCGAAGTAGCGCGACTGCGAGGTGCGGATGCTCGCGTAGCCTTCGTTGTTGAGCACGAACAGCTTGATCGGCAGGTCGAGCCGGCGGATCACCTCGAGTTCCTGCACGTTCAGCTGGAACCCGCCGTCGCCGTCCACCGTGATCGTGCGGCGCCGCCCGTGCGCGAGGCAGCCGCCGATCACGCCGGGGATGCCGTTCCCCATCGCGCCGAGCGCCGTCGTGAGGAACATGCGCTGGCCCTCGCGGAGCGTCGCCGCGAGCAGGAAGATCTCGATCCCTGCGCCTGAACTGCCCGAGACGATGACATCATCGTTCGCCGACGCCGCCGAGATCGCCTCGGCGAGCACGTAGGTGCTCACGCCGCTCGGCAGGGCGCGGTACTCGGGCATCACCACGGGGTACTTCGCCTTCCATTCCACGCAGCGCGCCTGCCACGACGGTCGCGCCGCGACGGTGCGCCCCGCGAGCTGCCGCTGCATCTCGGCGATGAAGGTGCCCACCTCGGCGCACACCGGCTCGTCGATCGCGCCCTGCATCTTGCCCAGTTCGGCGCGGTCGAGTTCGACCATCGTCTTGTGCGCGGCGCGCGCGAAGTTCCGCGGCGCGTACCCGGTCACGACGAGATCGAGCCGCGCGCCGAGCGCGAGCATCCAGTCGCTGTTCTGGAGCGTGAAGTTCGCGCCACGCGGCGCCACCGGCCCGGGACGCCCGAACATCAGCGGATGGTCGTCCGGCACGAGGTCCTGGGCGGGCCACGTGGTGAGCACCGGCACGCCGAGCTGCTCGACGAGCGCGCGCATCGCGTCGCGCGCGTGTCCGAGCCGCACGCCGTTGCCGACGAGCACCACCGGACGCTCGGCCCGCGCGAGCGCGTCGAGCGTGCGCGTGACCGCGGCCGCGACCGCATCGGGTGGGTCGAGGTCCGCCACCGCGATGGCCGGCGGCACGAAGGCGCGCAACGACGATTCGTCGATCATCGCGCCCTGCACGTCGAGCGGGATGTCCACCCACACCGGCCCCGGCCGTCCGCTGCGCGCGAGCCAGAGCGCCCGCTCGAGGTGGTACCGGATCTCGGCCGGGTCGAGCACGACGACGGCGTACTTCGTCACCGGCTTCGCCATCGCGACGATGTCGACCTCCTGCACGCCCATCTGCCGCACGCCCGTGTCACCGACGAGGTCGGCGCGCTTCACCTGGCCGCTGAGCACGAGCATCGGCGTGGAGTCGAGCCACGCGCCGGCCACGCCGGTGAGCGCGTTCGTGCCGCCCGGACCCGTCGTCACGAGGCACACGCCGACGTCGTCGGCCACCTTCGCGTACGACTCCGCCGCCATGGATGCGCCCTGCTCATGCACCATGCAGACGTATTCGATGCCGCTCGCCCCGAGCGAATCGTTGAGGTGCATGGCGCCGCCGCCCGTCACTTCGAAGACGTGCCGGACGCCCTGGCGCTTGAGGTGCGCGAACACCCAATCCGAGAGTTTGACCGTCATGCGTCCGTTCCGGGGAGGTGCACGCCGCTCGCGTAATCGGCGAGCCGGTGGTCGGCGTCGAGCACCGGCATCACGCGCGTGCGCCCCGGCAGGAGTGCCTCGAGCTGGGCGCTCGTCATCGCGGTGGTGCCGTAGGCGAAGGTGCGGGTCATCACGTCGCGCACGTCGGCGTAGAGTCCGTGCCCGCGCACCACCGCGTGACGCACGTCGCCGTCGGTGAGCACCCCCACCACGCGGCGGTCACCGTCGAGCACGAACACGATCCCCATCCGGTTCTGGTCGATGGCGCGGAGCGCGGTGAAGAGCGACGTGTCGTCGAGCACCGTGAGCGCGGCGAGATCGGCCCGCGCGCGCAGGTCGGCGCCGCGCTGGAGTGCCGCCTCGGCCCAGTGGATGTCGGTCAGATGCTCGAGCGCCACGTGGAACCCTTCGCCGTTCTCGTGATGCCCCATCCAGATCTCGGGGATGAGCGTCGGCGCGCTGGCGGTGAGCACGGGCAGCAGTTCCACGAAGTTCACCGTGCCGCCGCCGATCTGCAGTCCCTCGCCCGACGTGCCGGCGCCGTCGCTCACGTGCAGATGGCGCACGTACGGGGCGATGCGTTCGGCGAACTCCTTGAGGCTCGCGCCACTCCGCTCGCATTCGAGCGCGGCGTGCGAGATGTCGAAACAGAGGCCGAGCCCCGACTCGCGACAGAGCAGTTCGGTGTTGTCGGCGTCGCAGATGATGTGCCCGAACCACCGTCCGCCGAAGTACCACGGGAACGGCGGCAGGTTCTCGAGCAGCAGGTCCACGCCGGTGGTGTCGAGCTCCTTGAGTGCCGCGAGAAGGCGCGTGACCGCCGCGCGCACGTCGTAGCCGCCCGCGCGCGGCGACATGCCGCCCACGTGCATCACGATCTTCGGTCCGCGCGGGAAGAGCGCGGGATCGAGCGTGAAGTGACCGGCGAGCGCGCGGGCAAGGTCGATCGTCTTCTGGATGCGCTGCACGCTGAGCGCGCGCTGCGCGTCGTCGGCGGCGCAGAGGTCGATGAGTACGTCGAACGCGTACTCCGGCGCGTGGATCACGAGTCCGTACGGTCGTGTGCCGCCCGTGTACGCGTTCGCGCCGGCGTCGAGGTCGCGGTCGCTCACGT
>CAIRBD010000272.1 GCA_903876745.1 uncultured Gemmatimonadota bacterium | reverse complement strand
CTACGACGGCGAGGCCAAGGAAGCGGTCGCCTTTGCACTGCTCGGCTGGCTCCACCTCGAACGCCGCGCGGGCAACGTGCCGGGCGCCACCGGCGCACGCGGGCCGCGCATCCTCGGCACGTACACGCCGGCGTGAACACCGCGGCACTCCTGATGCCCGCGCTGCGGCACGACGCGGCGCACGGCTTCTCGCACTTGCAGGACCACATCGACGACTGCCTCGAACTGGGCGTCGGCGGGTTCCTGATCTACGGAGGCGCGGCGACGGACGTCGCCGCGCTCACCCACGATCTGCGCCTGCGCTCGCGCATCCCGCTCCTGCTCGCCGCCGACGTCGAACGCGGCGCGGGGCAGCAGTTCACGGGGTGCCTCGCGCTCCCGCCCTTCGGTGCGCTCGGGTCACTCGACGACGCCGAGGTGATGCGCCGCGCCGCACGCATCACCGCACGAGAACTCAAGTCGCTCGGCCTCAACTGGGCGTTCGCCCCCGTGGCTGATCTCGATATCGCGCCGTACAGCCCCATCGTCGGTACGCGCGCCATCGGCGGCACGCCGCAGACGGTGGCCACGCTCGTCGCCGAATGGATCGACGCCTGTCAGGCCGAGGGCGTGCTCGCGTGCGTGAAGCACTTTCCGGGGCACGGCCGCGCCGACGGCGATTCGCACGTGGCGCTGCCATCGGTCTTCGCGGGCGCTGAGGATCTCTGGAACACCGACCTCGCGCCGTTTCGCGCGGCCATCGACGCCGGCGTCGCCTCGCTGATGACGGCGCACGTGTCCTACCCGTCGCTCGATCCGTCGAATGCGCCCGCCACGCTCTCGGCGCCGCTGCTCGGCGAGTTGCTCCGCGGCGTGCTCGAGTTCGACGGGCTCGTCGTGAGCGACGCGCTCGAGATGGATGGCGTGCTCGCCGCGGGGAGCGAGGCCGAGATCGTCATCGCCGCGATGCGCGCCGGCTGCGACGTGCTGCTCTCGCCGATGGACGTCTCCGCGGCCGCGCAGGCGCTCGCCGTGGCCTCGATCACCGGCGGCATCGACGAGGCGCGGCTCGAGGACGCCGTCGCGCGCCGCGACCGCTGGGCGCAGTGGAGCCACCCGCACGGCGGGCGCGAAGCGTCGCTCGATGACGTCGCGTGGGCGCGACAGATGGCCGACCGCGCCGTGCATCTGGTGCGCGGCGTGTTCCCGCGCATCGAACACCGCGTGGAGATCGTCGAGGTGGATGACGACGCCGGCGGACCGTGGCCCGTGCCGGCGCGCGACCGGTTCGCCGCGATGCTGCACGCGCTCGAGGTGGAGGCCTCCGAGGTTCCGGAGCCTACGCCGCACGCGGACGCACCGGTGCTCATCGCCCTCTACGCCGACGTCATCGCGTGGAAGGGTGCCGACGGGCTCTCGGCCTTCGCGCAGGCGCGCGTGCACGAGGCGCTCGCCGTGGCGCGCGCGCAGGGGCGCGAGGCGTGCGTGGTGCTCTTCTCGCACCCGCGCCACGCCGAGGAGATCGCCGACGCGGCAAATGTGGTGTGTGCCTGGGGCGGGGAAGCACCCATGCAGGAAGCGGCGGCGCGGGTGCTGATGCGCGGTAACGCCGGGCGCTGAGCGCCGCGTCCG
>CAIRBD010000271.1 GCA_903876745.1 uncultured Gemmatimonadota bacterium | reverse complement strand
GTCGACGTCGTTCACGACGACGCTGCCGTCCGCGGTGCTGGGCGTGGACCTGAGCATGCTCTCGGCGCTCAATGGCATGAAGAGTTTCAAGGCGAGCACGGCGCCGATCGCGCCGCCGCCGTCGACGCTGGCGCCGTTCAGTCTGTTCGCCCACGGCACGGCATCGACGATCGCCATCAGCCTGCTGGCGTACGCGGTGGTGTCGGGGCGTCGCCGGTTCCGCCGACGGCTACGCGAGGCGGAGGCGTCGGCACACGCGTCCGGTTCGAGCCGTCACCACGACCTCTAGCGCGCTCGCCGGCGCATGAGCGCGCCGCGACTCCCCAACGGGCCGCCGGGGCCTCCTGTCCTGGCATATGCCGCGCCGCCGCTGATCCCTGCGGCGATGCCGCTCCCGTCGTCGGGACGGCGCATCCCGCACTCGACGCTGGTGATCTCGGGGCTGTTCATCGCGTCGACGCTTGCGTTGCTCGCCGGCGCCGCCGGCCGCCCCGCCGCGATCGTCTTCGCCGTTCTCGCGTCGGGCTGCGCGATCCTGCTCCACTCGACCGATCCGGTGTCCTATGTGAACTTCACGATGTGGCTCTGGTTCGTGTCGCCCTTCGTTCGGCGCGTGCTCGACTGGCGGCACGGCTGGAACCCGACCAGCCCGGTGCTGCTCGCCCCGCAGATCGCGTCGTTGCTGGCCGTCGCTACGCTGGCGCGCAATGTCAAGGAACTGCGCGGGACGCTCTTTGCGCCGTATCTGTTCGTGTTCGCCGCCCTCGGATACGGTTACATGGTTGGGATCATCTCGGTGGGCGCGATCCCGGCGACGTACGCGCTCATCACATGGCTCGCGCCGGCGCTGTTCGGGCTGCAGCTCGCCGTGATGTGGCGGCGATACCCGGAACTCCGCGCCTCGCTCCTCCGCACGTTCTACGTCGCGCTACCGATGCTTGCGTTCTACGGCATCTACCAGTTCGTCCGGCTTCCCGTATGGGACTCGGCATGGATGCGGAACGCCAACATGCGCAGCATCGGCGCTCCGCTCCCGTTCCTCGTGCGCATCTTCGGGACGCTGAATACCCCGGGGCCGTATGCCGCGGTACTCGTGACGGGGATGCTGCTGATCCTTCCGTACAAGGGCTGGCTGCGATATCCGGCGATCGCGGCGTCGATCGTCGCCCTCCTCCTCGCCCGGACGCGGTCGGCGTGGTTCGCTTTCATCATCGGGATCGTAGGGGCGCAGCTCTCGCAGCCGCTCGGGCGCATCCCGAAGCGCACCGTCACCCTGCTGGCGGTCTCGCTCTTGGCGCTGCCGCTGGCCGCGACGCCGCAGTTCCGCGATTCCATCTTGCCACGCCTCAACACGCTGATCGACCTGCGTAACGACCACAGTTTCGTGAAACGCGTGGAGTTCTCGCAGCAGACGGCGAGTAACATCGTGGAGTCCGCCGAAGGATCGGGGCTTGGTTCCACGGGCGGCGCCATCAAGTTGAGCGGGGTGCAGGGCATGCGGTCGCTCGACAACGGATTCCTCGAGGTGTTCTACGTCTTCGGGTGGCCGGGCGGCACGATGTTCTTCCTCGGGATCGCCGGGTTGGTATTCCAGTCATTCCGGTTCGCTGAGGCGCGCAGCGATGCGTTCGCGAATTCGGTACGCGCGGCGGCGCTCGCGCTTGTGTCGATGCTTCCCGTGGGTGACGTCTTCACCGGCGCCACCGGGTTCCTCATCTGGTCCATGGTGGGGCTGGGCATCGGTTCGCATGCCTACCATATCGCGTCGCGCCGAATGCAGCGGGCCGAACAGTGGCAGCGCGTGCAGCGGCAGCGCGCGCGCGACGTGCGCCCGGTCGTGGCCGCTCTGCCCGCACCGACGCGCTGATGATCGCCCCCGCCGCGCGCGCGGTGCGGGTCTATCTCCCCTGCACCGGCCTCGGTCGTGTGACGCGCGGGTTCGAGACGGTGACGCGAGAATGCGCGCGTGCACTGCAGGGACAGGCCGGCGTCCACGTCACCGTGTTCGGCGGCGGGCGTGCGCTCAAGGCGGAGGAGCGGCGTGTCCCGTCGCTGGGGCGCTTCAGCGCCGCCGCGACGGCACTCGGTGCCGTGCTGCGTCGCGATCCGTACTTCATCGAACAGACGAGCTTCGCGCTCGCGTTTCTCCCGGCGCTCATCGCGGGCGATCCCGACGTCGTGTACTTCTCCGACCTCAATCTCGGCAACGCCTGCTGGCATTGGCGCCGGCTGAGCGGCCAGCGGTTTCGCCTGCTCTACTACAACGGCGGTCCGACGACGCGGCCGTTCACCCGTTGCGATCTCGTCCAGCAAGTCAGCCCGGAACATCTCCAGGCGGCGGTGGAGCGCGGGGAGTCGCGGCGACGGCAGGTCCTGCTTCCGCATGGCATGGCGATCCCGGAGACGTTCATTCCGGAGACCGACGACGAGCGCCGACGCACGCGTCTGGCGCTCGGAATTCCCGCCGAGGGGCCGGTCGTGCTCAGCGTGGGCAATCTCGAGTCGGCTCACAAGCGCATGGATTACGTGGTGCGCGAGACGGCAGCACTACCGGGCCCGCGCCCGCATCTGCTGCTGCTCGGAGCGGAGAATGAACACACCCCCGCAGTGCGCGCGCTCGCCGATGCGCTGCTCG
>CAIRBD010000270.1 GCA_903876745.1 uncultured Gemmatimonadota bacterium | reverse complement strand
GGCAGGATGCTCCGCTCCATGTGGAAGGTGCGCGCCAGCGTTCCGAGCACACGATCGATCGGCGTGCCTTCTTGCGTGCCGCTGGTGAAATACGCTCCCCGCAGACGCGGCCCGATTTCGCCGGGGACGGCACCGAAGGCGCGGTCCAGGAATTCCGCGATCAGCCCGCCGGTGCTGCTGAACTGCTGCGGGAAACTGTAAATCAGCGAACGCCGCTGCAAGTCGCGTTCCTGATACAGGCGATCGAGCAGTTGTGCGTACAGCCTGCGCTCAAGCTGCACGAACTCGCCGAGAAAGGTGGCGCCGATTCCGCTTGGACTGCGAACATCCCCGGTATCGGTGAAGGTCACGCCCCACACCTGCGCGCGCGCCTCGCGGTCGAACTCGGAGAAGAACTCCATGAAACCGGCGAGCAGGTCCGCCTTGGTCACGAGCAGGTATACCGGCAGGCGGACGCCAAGGCGCTCGTACAGTTCGCGGATCCGCTCGCGCACGCGTATCCCGTATTGCTCGCGCTCGGCATCCGACGAATAGAGCAGATCGGAGACGCTCAGCGTGACGATCACGCCGTTCAACGGCAGCTGCGGGCGGAATTTCTTCAGCAGTTCGAGGAAGGCGTTCCACGCCGTCGCGTCCACGCTTTTCTCGCTGTCCTGCGTGGTGTAGCGTCCCGCGGTATCGAGCAGCACCGCCTCGTCGGTAAACCACCAGTCGCAATTGCGCGTTCCGCCCACCCCCTTCACCGGCTGCGCGCCCTCCTCCTTCCCGAGCACGAAGTGCAGGCCGGAATTCACCAGCGCCGTCGTCTTCCCCGATCCGGGTGCGCCGATGAACACGTACCAGGGCAGTTCGTGCAGCGTGCGCCGCTCGCCGTTGGCGTCCCAGAACCGCGTCTTCTTCAGCACCGTCGCGGCTTCACTGAAACGCGCTCCGAGTTCCGCCACCTCCTGCGCCGAACGCTCTCCCGTTTCCCCGCTCCCGGCGATGCCGTCGAGCAGGCGCTGGTTCGCGCTCAACTGGCGCCAAGTCGCGAACGCCTCCAGCAGCCCCCAGGCGACGATGAGCGCCGCGATCGCCGCACCCCGGTCGGCGGGCGATTCCAGCGGATGAAACTCGCCGAACGACAGCAGATCGCCGCCGTACCACAGCGCCAAGGCCAGCGCCGCAACCGCCAGCGCCTCCCAGAAACGGCGGTGCCTAAGCCAAGTCAGCCAGTTCATGGTGCGGGAACAACCTTGAGGATGATCGTCACGCGGCGATTTTTCGCCCGGTTCGCCGCCGAGTCGTTGGGTGCGAGCGGTTCGGAATCGGCCAGCCCCTCGGTGTGCAGGCGCCCCTTGTCGACGATGTCCCCGGCCATCAGCTTCGCCACCGACTGCGCGCGCTCGCGCGACAGTTCCCAGTTCGACGGAAACCGCGCCGTGCGAATCGGCACATCATCGGTATGCCCGGCGACGATCACCGGCCCCGGCACCTTGCCCAGCGCCTGGGCGACGCGCAGCACCACCGGAATATAGCGCGCGTCGATCGAGGCGCTTCCCGAGGCGAACAGCTGGTCGCCCCGGATCGTGACCACGCTTTGCATCCCGTCCTCCTGCAGCGTGACGAGCCCGCCGTCGATTTCGC
>CAIRBD010000269.1 GCA_903876745.1 uncultured Gemmatimonadota bacterium | reverse complement strand
GTCACGTGTGAGGCCGCCCGCGGCACCGCCGCGTCCACCGCCGCCCCCACCGCCACCCGCGCCAGCCGCACCCGGTCCGCCCGCGCGCGCCGCCGCGGCTGCCGCATCCGCCGCAATAACTGCCGCTGCCGCGCCGAAGCGGTCGGGCAGGGAATCGCAGCGAGCCAGCACAGGCGCGGGCCGCACCGTGACCGGCGCCGCCGTGAACACCGCGATCTTGCCGCGGATCATCGCTGCGTCGAGTACGACGGTCGTGTCGCCCCAGCGGCCGGCGAACACCGTCGGCACGTTGTTCAGGTCGGCGCTCGTGCCGATGCCGTTGATGGGCGACGGCGCCATCGGGATCCAGTCGCTGCGACGCGCGAGCGACGCTCCGGCCACGGCGAGCTTCGACGCGGTGCTGTCGAACCCGATGAAACCGTACGGCAGATTCTGGAAGTAGCCGCCATCCTCGCCCGCCGGCTTGAGTCCCAGCCGCTTGAACTCGCGCGCGATGTACGCCGTGCCGCGGAAATTGCTTTCGTCGCCGATGCGGCGACCGAGCATCGAGTCGTCGGAGAAGCCGTACAGGCGCGTGCGCAGATCGTTCGCGGTGATCTCGGCGACCGTTGGGCGCTGCGCCCATTTGTAGGGCCCTTCGTCGGCCCAGACGGGTTTCACGTTGGCGGGCCAGTCGCCGGGCTTGGTCGAAGCGGCTTTCTGTTGTGCGGCGAGAGTGCCCGAAGCGAGCGCGACGGCGGCGAAGAGCTGCAAGGAACGCATGGATCACTCGGTGCGTGCGGGTGAGGCGGCAGCGGACACAGCTAATACGGTCTCTCCTTGCGGGGCGTTGCGCAACGCGCCCTCGCGCGGCGGGCGCGCCGGTGGCACTTTGTGCGTATGCGACCATTCCTCCCCGCGATCGTCGTGTCGGTTGCCGCGCTCCTTGGTGCGGCACACACGCCGGCAGAGCACCCCGCGCCGCGCACCACGCTCGACATCTACTTCATCGACGTCGAAGGCGGCCAGTCCACGCTGCTCGTCACTCCAAGCGGCGAATCGTGGCTCATCGACGCGGGTTTCCCGGGCGCCGGCACGTTCGCATCCACGCCCGCTGGTGCCGACACGGCGCGCGACGCGCAGCGCATCCTCGCCGCCGCGCACGATGCGGGCGTGCAGCGCATCGACCACCTGATGCTCACGCACTATCACGCCGACCACGCAGGCGGCGTTCCGGAACTCGCCGCACTCATCCCGATCACGCAGTTCATCGATCACGCGGCACCGCTCCCCGAGGCCGATGCCGCCGTGTCGGGCACGCAGGCGGTGTACGACCGCTATGTGCAGCTGCGCGCATCGGCCGCGCATCTCGACCCCAAGCCCGGCGACCGTCTGCCCATGAACGGCGTCGAGGCGACGGTGCTCTCGTCCCTCGGTGCAACGATCACCACGCCCGTGGGCGGCACCGGCGCGCCGAACGCCGCGTGCGCGGGGCCGGGACTTCCGGCGCAAGAGAAGACCGAAAATCCGCGCAGTCTCGGCGTGGCCGTGCAGTTCGGTGCGTTCCGGTTCCTCGACCTTGGCGACCTCAGTGGCGCGCCGCTCTTCGCGCTCACCTGTCCCGCCGATCTGATCGGCACCGCCGACGTGTACCTCGTCGCGCACCACGGCGGCCTCGATGCCGCCGATGCGTCGATATTCGCGACCGTGAAGCCGCGTGTCGCCGTGTTCAACAACGGACCGCGCAAAGGCGGCGCCGCGGAGACGTTCGCAACATTGCGCGGCATGCCCGCCATCGACGTGTGGCAGTTGCATCGTGCGATGGCACCCGCCGTGACCAACGCGCCCGACGACCGCATCGCGAACCTCGACGAAGCAACGAGCGCGTGGATCAAACTCTCGGCAAAACGCGACGGGTCGTTCACGGTCACCAATGGGCGGACGGGCGTCGCGACGTCCTACCCCACGCGTCACTAGGGTCGAACGGGCCAAGCACGTCGAACCGGGGGCGCCACCCTCGTCCGCTCTCATGAGACGGGCGTTCAACCACCCTGTCGGTTACGCCCTCCACGCACCAACTTTCGGCCCATGTCCGACACTCTCGCCCGTCTCACCGCCGCGCTCGCCGGTCGCTACACCATCGCGCGCGAACTCGGTGCCGGCGGCATGGCCACGGTGTACCTCGCGCACGACATCAAGCACGACCGCGACGTCGCCATCAAAGTGCTGCACCCGGACTTGGGCGCCGCGCTCGGCGCCGAGCGGTTTCTCGCCGAGATCAAGACCACCGCCAAGCTGCAGCACCCGCACATCCTCCCGTTGCTCGACAGCGGCGAGGCCGACGGATTGTTGTACTACGTGATGCCCGTCGTGACCGGTGAGACGTTGCGCGCGTATCTGTCGCGCGTGCAGCAGCTGCCGATCCCCGAGGCCGTGCGCATCGCGCGCGAAGTCGCCGCCGCGCTGGACTACGCGCACCGGCAGAACGTGATCCACCGCGACATCAAGCCCGAGAACATCCTCCTGCACGACGGCAGCGCGCTCGTCGCCGACTTCGGCATCGCGCTCGCCGTGCAATCGGCCGGCGGCCAGCGGATGACGCAGACCGGTCTCTCGCTCGGCACGCCGCAGTACATGAGCCCCGAGCAGGCGATGGGGGAGAAGGTCATCGACGCGCGCGCCGACGTGTACGCGCTCGGCGCGATGACGTACGAGATGCTCACTGGCGACGCGCCGTTCACGGGGACGACGGTTCAGGCGATCGTCGCGAAGGTGCTGAGTGCCGAGCCCGAGCGGCCATCGCTCGTGCGCAAGACCATTCCGCCAAACGTCGAGAGCGCGGTACTGACGGCTTTGGCCAAACTCCCCGCCGATCGCTTCGCCACGGCCGCCGAGTTCGCCACAGCGCTCGGTAACACGGGCTACGCAAGCACCACATCCGCTGCGACCTTGGCGTCCTTCGCGGTAGATGTTGTCCGTACCCGAACGGTGTACGGGATAGGCGTCGTCGCACTGCTCGCGGCTGGAGCCGCCGCATGGGGCTGGCTGCGTCCGCGACCCGAGGTACCGGTCATCAGCTATGAATTGCAGCTGCCGCCGGTGATGACGGGCATCGCCGAGGTGCATCTGCCGGTGCCGTCGCCCGACGGTTCATTCATGGTGTTCCCCGGCCCGCGTCCCGGGAGCGTGGCGGGCGCACAGCTGTGGCTGAAGCGGCGCGACCACCGCACGCTGACGCCGATCGATGGCACCACCGACCCGCAGGCCTACACTATCTCGCCCGACGGCGAATGGATCGCATTCGTCCGCGGGTCGCGGCTCGCGAAGATCCCCGTCGCGGGCGGCACGGTCGTCACGCTGGCGCGGGGGCAGGCGAATGGCGCGTGGGGCCTCGCGTGGCTCGACGACGGGACCGTCGTGTATTCACCGCTCGAGGCGTACGCGAGCATCGCGAAGGTCTCGGCGAACGGCGGCGCCGGCGTGACCGTATGGAAAGCAGAGACGAGGGAGGCGCGGATCCAGGGGCCGATCCACGGGACGCACGGTGTGCTGTTCGCGAACTGTGCCAGCGCGAACAACTGCGATATCTGGGCGGTCGACATCGCGACCGGCAAAGCGCACGTGGTGCTGCCCGGTGTGCTGTGGGCTCGTCATTCCTCCACTGGGCACCTCGTCTACGCGGTCGACGGCCGGTTGCTCGCCGTGCCGTTCGACGCGGCGTCGATGACGGTGCACGGGCAGCCGACGACGCTCACCGACATGGTCGGCCGCGGCGCGGCGCCCTTCGAACTCTCGCGCACGGGCACGCTCGTCACGCGCGTCGTGGACGGCTCGACGAGCCAGCCGTACGACATGGTGTGGGTGGATCGCGCTGGTCGTGTCACGCCGATCGACACCTCGTGGCACTTCAATCTCACCGCCTACGCCGCCGACCACGGCTGGCGGCTCTCGCCCGACGGCACGCGCGTCGCGATCGGTCTGCTCACCGATGCCGGCGACGACATCTGGGTGAAGCAGTTGCCGACGGGTTCGCTCTCGCGCGTCTCGTTCGATCCCGCGGCCGAGGCGCGTCCGCGCTGGACCCCCGATGGTCGCTCGCTCATGTATCTCACCGGACGCCAGGGGTTGGGCATCGTCAAGCGCCGCGCCGACGGGCTCGGCGGCGACTCGTCGCTCGTCGACGGACAGGTGGACGAAGCGGTGATGTCGCCGGACGGCCAGTGGCTCGTGATCCGCACCGGGTCGAACGGCTCGGTGACGGGTGGTCGCGACATCTTCGGTGTGCGTCTCGGCAAGGACACGACGCGCGTGCCGCTCGTCGTCACGCCGTTCGACGAAGAAGCGGTGGAGCTCTCGCCCGACGGCAAGTGGCTCGCGTATCAGAGCGACGAGACCGGGCGCACCGAGATCTTCGTGCGGTCGTTCCCCAACACGAGCGCCTTCAAGCTGCAGCTGTCGAACGGCGGCGGCGAAGCGCCGCTCTGGTCGCGCGACGGGCGCGAGCTGTTCTACGTGAACGGCGACAAGACGATGATGTCGGTGCGTGTCACCGCGGGTGCCGCCCTTTCGATGGCAGCGCCCCCCGTGGCGCTCTTCCGCATTCCCGACGATCTGCTGGCGGTGGAGTACGCCTTCTACACGCCGTGGGATGTCGCCGCCGACGGCCGCTTCATCATGGCGCGCGCGCGGCGCCCGGCGGGCATCACGCTGACGGTGGGCGTGACGGAGAACTGGTTCGCGGAGCTGCGGGCGCGGACGAAGCGGTAGACGATCCGGCCGTTTCGACTCGCGTTGGTGGATGTGGCGAACCCCCGTCGACCTGTGGTCGGCGGGGGTTCGCCTTTCGATCTGAAACGACTTGCCTCGCTGCGTACGTGCAGTCTAGAAATTCTTCGCGAATCGCGCAATAGCCAACCCCGTATCCGTGGCGGGAATTGAACCCGCATGCCCGAAGGCACCCCGTCCGCAGCGAGGCGTGTCTACCAGTTCCACCACACGGACCGGTGACACCCGACGAATCGGGTGCAACGCCCAGCCTGCGAGCTGAGCGCGGTTGGATGCAGGGACGATATGCGCGCCTCTCGCGACGATCGTCACCGTCCGATTGCGTCCAGCGCCATTCGGACGCCCGCGCAACCACCCCGACCCGTCCTAGCCACTGACGCCCTTACGGGTTAGTATTTGCCCCTGCTCACAACTATATAAAGCCGCCCCCCGTCCGCCCCCCGCCGTGACCTCGCCAATCGACCGCCTCAATGCCGCTCTCGCCGGCCGCTATACCATCGAGCGCGAACTCGGCGCCGGCGGCATGGCCACGGTCTTTCTCGCGGCCGACCTCAAGCACGACCGCAACGTCGCGCTGAAACTGCTCAAGCCCGAACTCGCCGCCGTGCTCGGCGCCGAGCGGTTCGTCCAGGAGATCAAGACCACTGCGGCGCTGCAGCATCCGCACATCCTGCCGCTGTTCGACTCGGGTGCTGCCGACGGATTTCTGTTCTATGTGATGCCGTTCATCGACGGCGAGACGCTGCGCGCGAAGCTCGATCGCGAAACGCAGCTCGGTGTCGATGAGGCCGTGCGCATCGCCCGCGAAGTGCTCGACGCCCTGCACTACGCGCACGAGCACGGCGTCGTGCACCGCGACGTGAAGCCGGAGAACATCCTGCTGCATGGCGGGCACGCGATGGTGGCGGACTTCGGCATCGCGCTCGCGGTGTCAGCGGCGGCGGGTGGCCGCATGACCGAGACGGGCCTCAGTCTCGGCACGCCGCACTACATGAGCCCCGAGCAGGCCACCGCGGAGAAAGACATCTCCGCGCGCTCGGATGTGTACTCGCTTGGCAGCGTGCTCTACGAGATGCTCACCGGGCAACCGCCGCACTTGGGCGGCTCGGCGCAGCAGATCATCATGAAGATCATCACCACGCCGGCCGAGCTGGTGACGGTGCATCGCAAGTCGGTGCCGCCGAACGTGGCGGCGGCGGTGGCGAAGTCGCTCGAGAAGTTGCCGGCCGATCGGTTCGAGAGTGCGAAAGTGTTCGCCGACGCACTCGCGAATCCCACGTACGCCAATGCCGGTGACACCACGGTGCTCGCCGGCGCTGCCGGCCGCGCGCCCCGCAGCCGCCGCGCGACCTACGTGTGGTGGACACTGACCGTGCTCGCGATCATTGCCGCGGCCGCGGCCGGCTGGGTGCTGCACCAGCCCCCAGCGCCGCAGGTGGCTCGCTTCCTCGCCCAGCTGAGGTCGGCGGAACTGATGGGCCGCAGCGATGTGCCGATCGCGCTGTCGCCCGACGGCACCCGCCTCGCCTACGTCAGCTACGACTCGGGTGGGGCACCGGCGATGTTGCACCTGCGCGCACTCGACCAGCTCAGCGCTCAGGCGATCCCAGGCACCGAAGGCGCCAGCGTGCCGTTCTTCTCGCCCGACGGACTCTGGGTGGGATTTCTGACGACCCTCGGCGACATCAAGAAGGTCGCCGTCGGCGGCGGCCCGGTGAGTCCCCTGGCCACCGGCGCCGATCGTCGTGTGGGCGCGCCGTCGTGGGGCGACGATCACACCATCGTCTACACCGTGAGAGGCGTGCTGACGCGCGTCGGGGACGGCGGCGGCGCGGCGAGCGCGCTCACCGACTCGACGAAGCAGGAAGGACGGGGTAGCGCGCCCTTCGTGTTGCCCGGAGGCCGTGCGCTCCTTTACACGACGTGTAGCACCGGCAACGCCTGCGACGGCGATCTTGTGGCGCTCGAGATCGCCTCGCAGAAACGCACGGTCCTCGTACTCGGGGCCACGCATGGCTGGTATCTGCCGAGCGGACACCTCGTGTATGCCACGAAGCTGGGCGCGCTGTTCGCGGTGACGTTCGACTTGCGGTCACTGAAAGTGACGAGTGCGCCGGTCGCCGTCATCGACGGAACCCAGACCACCGGCAACGCCTCGCTTCCGGCGGTGACCATCTCGGCCTCGGGCTCGATGGCGTATCTCCCCGGAGGGAACCAGCAGGCGAGCAACGTCATCGTGCAAGTGGACCGCACGGGTCGCGAAGAGGTGATCGTTTCGAAGCCCAGCGCGTACGAGGGGCTGCGATTCTCGCCGGACGGCAGGCGGCTCGCGCTCTTCGATCACGACGCGAAGAACGTCTCCCAGGTGTGGATCCACGACCGTGCGTCCGGTACCACGCGTCAGCTCACGTTCGACGGCACCAGCATTCGTCCCGCCTGGTCGCCCGACGGCAGTCGCGTGGCGTTCTCCACGCAGCGCGGTGGCGGGGCGTTTCACATCTGGTCCGCCCCGGCCGACGGTTCAGGCCCGGGCGCCCGCGAGGGCGAGGGGCCGGACGTGATCGGGAGTTCGGCTGTCTCGTGGACTCGCGACGGCAAGTGGATCGTCGTCGACGGCCCGCCGGACGACGAGAAGGGAGCGGGCCGCGAGGACATCTTCGCGATCCCGACGTCGGGATCGCCGCGCACGATGCGCCCCGCGGTGGCCAGTCGGTTCAATGAGCAGAGCGGTGAAGTCTCCCCCGATGGCAAGTGGATCGCGTACGTATCCGACGAGACGGGAAAGTACCAGATGTACGTGCAGCCGTTCCTCGCGCCTGGGGGACGCACACTGGTCTCGGCGGGGCGCGCATCGGAAGCGGTCTGGATGTCGAACAACGAGCTGGTGTATATCGACAACGAGGCCGACAGCGTCGTCGTGGCGCGTCTCGAGTTCGGCGCCACCACCAAGGTGACGCGCACGGCGCTGTTCGATGCGAAGAAGTACGTGAAAGGCAACGTGTCGTGGCGGAACTACGACGTGTCGCGCGACGGCAAGAGCTTCCTTTTCCTCAAGCGGCTGGCGGGCGCGCAGGCGGTCGAGCCAGTGGTCGTGCTGAACTGGGCGCAGGAAGTGAAGCGGTTGATGGCGGCGGCGGGGATCAAGTGAGCGGCGACGTGATTGCGCGGCTCAATGCCGCCCTCGCCGGCCGCTACACCATCGAACGCGAACTCGGCGCGGGCGGCATGGCGACGGTGTACCTGTGCGAGGACATCAAGCACAAACGCAAAGTCGCGCTCAAGCTCCTGAAGCCCGAGCTCGCCGCCGTGCTTGGCGCCGAGCGCTTCGTGCAGGAGATCACGACGACGGCGGCACTGCAGCATCCGCACATCCTGCCGCTGTTCGACAGCGGCACGGCGGATGGCTTCTTGTTCTACGTGATGCCGTTCATTCAGGGTGAGACACTGCGATCGAAGTTGGACCGCGAGACGCAGCTCGGCGTGGATGAGGCCGTGCGCATCGCGCGCGAGGTCGCCGACGCGCTGGACTACGCGCACCGCCACGGTGTCGTGCATCGCGACGTGAAGCCCGAGAACATCCTGCTGCACGACGGCCGACCGATGGTGGCGGATTTCGGCATCGCACTCGCCGTCTCAGCGGCCGCCGGCGGCCGCATGACCGAGACGGGCCTCAGTCTCGGCACCCCGCACTACATGAGCCCCGAGCAAGCGACCGCCGAGAAGGAGATCACGGGGCGCTCCGATGTGTACTCGATCGGCTCCGTGCTGTACGAGATGCTGACGGGCAATCCGCCGCACACCGGCGCGAGCGCGCAGCAGATCATCATGAAGATCATCACCGAGCCGGCCGAGTCGGTGACGAAGTACCGGAAGAGCGTGCCCTCGAACGTAGCGGCGGCCGTCGCGAAGTCGCTCGAGAAACTCCCCGCCGACCGGTTCGAAAGCGCGAAGGCCTTCGCCGACGCG
>CAIRBD010000268.1 GCA_903876745.1 uncultured Gemmatimonadota bacterium | reverse complement strand
GTGCTTCTCGGACGCCCCGTGCTCTGGGGCCTCGCGCTCGACGGCCAGACCGGTGCGCGGCGCGTGCTCGAACTGCTGCGCGACGAGTTCGACCTCGCGATGGCGCTCGCCGGGTGCGCGGGCGTCGACGAGATCACGCTCGACCTGCTCGACTAGCCCGTGACGCCCTGGGCGCAGCGGTACGACCCTCTCGGTTCGCCGCTGCTCTCCACGCTGGCGGCGCTCGCGCCGATCGTCGTGCTGCTCGGCCTGCTCGCCACGCACCGCGTGCGCGCCCACTGGGCCGCGCTCGCGGGACTCGGCGCGTCGCTCGCCGTCGCCGTGTTCGTGATCGGCATGCCCGCCCCGATGGCGGCGCGCGCCGCGGCGCTCGGCGCTGGCTACGGACTGTTCCCCATCGGGTGGATCCTGCTGAACGTCCTCTTCCTCTACCGGCTCTCGGTGGAACAGGGGGCGTTCGACCTGCTGCAGCGCAGCATCACGCATCTCACCGCCGACCGCCGGCTGCAGCTCGTGCTGATCGCGTTCTCGTTCGGCGCGTTCTTCGAGGGCGCGGCGGGGTTCGGCACGCCGGTGGCCGTGACGGCGGCGCTGCTCATCGGGCTCAGGTTCGCGCCGCTCGAGGCGTCCGGGCTCTCGCTCATCGCGAACACGGCACCGGTGGCCTTCGGCGCGCTCGGTACGCCGCTCATCGCGCTGCAGGGGGTGACCGGGCTCGACCTGCACGCCCTCTCGGCGATGGTGGGACGGCAGTTGCCCGTGTTCAGTCTGATCGTGCCCTTCTGGCTCATCGCGGCGTACGACGGATGGCGCGGCGTGCGCGCGGTGTGGCCCGCGCTCGCGGTGGCCGGCGTGTGCTTCGCGGTGCCGCAGTATCTCGTCGCGACCTACCACGGGCCGTGGCTGGTGGACGTGATCGCCGCGGTGAGTTCGATGGGGGCGCTCGCGCTGTTCCTTCGCGTCTGGCAGCCGGCGCGCGCGGACGGCGACGCGCCGGCCACCGGTGCGCGCCCCACGCGCGCCGAGCTGGTGCGCGCGTGGACGCCGTGGGCGCTGCTCAGCGTGGTGGTGTTCGCGTGGGGCACGCCGCAGGTGAAGGGATGGCTCAACGCGCTCTCGTCGCCGTCGTTCGCCGTGCCGGGACTGCACCAGCTCGTGCTGCGGATGCCGCCCGTGGTCGCGGTGGCGCGCGGCGAGCCGGCGGTGTTCCTGTTCAACTGGATGAGCGCGACCGGGTCGGGCATCGCGTTCGCCGCGGTGCTCGCCGGGCTGGCGCTGGGCGCGCGTCCCGCGCGGATGGTGCGGATGTACGGCGAGACCCTCGTGCGCATCGGCCCTTCGCTGCTCACCATCGCGGCGATGCTCGCGCTCGGCTACGTGACGCGCTACTCCGGTGAGGATTCGATCCTCGGACTCGCGTTCGCGCACACGGGCTACTGGTACCCGTTCTTCGGCACGATGCTCGGCTGGCTTGGCGTGGCGCTCACGGGGAGCGACACCTCGAGCAACGTGCTCTTCGGCAGCCTGCAGGTGGTGACGGCGCAGCAGGTCGGGGTGAGCCCGGTGTTGATGGCGGCCGCCAACAGCTCCGGCGGCGTGATGGGGAAGATGATCGACGCCCAGAGCATCGTCGTGGCGGGGACGGCCACGCACGCGGTGGGTCAGGAGGGCGCGATCCTCCGGTACGTGTTCCGGCACAGCCTCGCCCTCGCATCACTGGTCGGACTGTGGGTGATGGCGCAGGCATATATTTTTCATTCCTGATGAGCCTCTCCGTCGCCGGCACGTTCCGCGAACTCGACCTCCCGCGGCATCGCGCGGAACTGTACCGCGCGTGGTCCACGGCGAACTCGGGGGGACTCTCACATCTCGCGGCGATCGATGGCATCCCGCCGATCGCCGCGCCGTCCGTGGACGCCGTGCGCACGGCGCTGGCCGCCGGGCTGCGGCAGAACAAGTCG
>CAIRBD010000267.1 GCA_903876745.1 uncultured Gemmatimonadota bacterium | reverse complement strand
CCCCGACAGCGCGAGCGACGCGGCCGACGTCGCCGCTTCGGCCGCCGTGCGCATGCCGCCGCCGGACGTCATGACCTCCGGCGCTGGATACCCGCCCTCGGCGAGCCGACGAGAGAGATGATCGAGATACGTCGCGACACGCGGCCGTGCGTAGCCCTCGGCGACCGCCGTGGCGGTGCGCTCATACTCGCGGATCTCGGGGAGCACGGCGGCGCCGCACACCACGTCCACGCCTGGCAACCGTCGCGCGATGGCCGCCGCGAGCTGTCGCTCGTGCGCGTCATCGTCGTACGCGTGCAGCAACGACACCACCACGATCTCCGGCGCGAGAGCCGCCACCGCGTCGGCCACGCGCTCGGCCTCGTGCGCGGTGAGCGCGGTTTGGAGGCCGCGCGCGTCGCACCGTTCGGTGACCGACACGACGTGCCCGTCCTGCACGAGCGACGGCGGATGGTGCGCGGACAGGTCGTAAAGCGACGCACGCTCCTGACGACGCAGCGCGAGCAGGTCGGTCGCCCCGGCCGTGGCACAGAGTACCACGTGCGCGCCGCGTCGTTCGAGCAAGAGGTTGGTGACGACCGTGGTGCCGTGCGCGACGCGCCCGACACTCGACGGCGGCGCCGCCAGCGCCTCGAGCGACGCGGCCACCCCCACGCTCTGGTCGGCGGGTGTCGAGAGCACTTTTCTCGCCTCAACGCGACCGTCGCTCGTCACCGACGCGAGGTCGGTGAACGTCCCGCCGACGTCGATGCCTATGGAACGCGTCACTTCGCGTCGCGCGGATACACGGTCGCCTGCAACACCGCCCAGCAGAGGCCGAGGTGCACGGGAAGGAGCAGCACGAGGACGCCGGAGTTGTGCTCCAGGAAGAGCGGCGCGAAGGTCGCGGTGCATCCGATGACCGCCGCGCCGGCCGCGAACGCGGACAACCCGCGCGCCGCCTTCACGACGCGCCGCGGTGCGCCCACGGCGAGCGACAGCGGCAGGAGCAGCGCGAGCGCCAGCGAGGCCGGCGTGGCGAGCAGCACCGCCGCGTTGTCGCCCATGTACACGTGCTTCGTGAACAGCCCCGCGAGTGTGACGAGCGTGCCGGCGGCGCCGACGGCCAGATGGAACAGGCCGCCGATCACACCGAGGGTCCACTTCGCCGCCGCGCTGGTGTACGCGCGCGCGCCGAGTCCCACCACGAGCAGGGCGAGCGCCGCGCCGATGACGACGTTCGGGAGGATGTACGTCGGCGCCACCGCGCCGTCGGCGTAACGCGGATCCTCGGTGAGCGCGCGCTCCGCCGTCACCAGCGGGCGCACCGAACCGTCGGCCCGCGTGACCGTGGCATCGCGCATCCATTCCTTCAGGCGCATCGGCACGAACATCTCGTCCCACGCCGAGAGCGTGGAGTCGGCGCGCGCACCGAGGGCGAGGTCCATGGCCACGTTCGTCACGGGGAACGCCGTCGAGAGGCGCATCGTCTCGCTCCGATACGACACCCCGTGCGCGCGCCCCTCCATCGATCGTTTGAACGCGCCGCCGAGGGCGCGGTCGATCACGTCACGCGCGCGGGTGGCGCAGTTGTCGCGATAGTAGTCGTAGCGGTACCACTTGTTGGCTTCGAGCGCGTTCCACTGGATGAAACGGACGAGCGTGTCCTTCTCCGTGGCGGTGAGGTCGAGTTCCTGCTCCCAGACGGACCGCCCTTCGTTGCGATACGCCGTCACGAGCGGCACAGTGGGATAGCTCTGCATCCAGTAGCGCGTGTCACCCGTGAGGAAGCGCAGGATGAAGTGGGGCTGGTCGAAGTCGAACATGCCCCAGTTGTACGCGCTGTCGAGCCCCGTGCGCAGATTGCGGATGCGGATGGACTGGTGCCCGAACCGATTGAACAGTTCTTCGCCGGGCCCCATGGTGAGGACCGAGATCATGAACGAGTCGGGCGCGGCGGCTGCGGTAGCGATTGGAGCCGAGGCGGCGCGAGCCATGCCCGTGGCACCCTGCGGCGACTGCGCGAACGCGGCGCACGCGACCGCCGCGGTGAGCACGAGTGCGCGACCGGCCGACGCGCGCAGCGTGCGGCTCACAGCCGGATCTCCTTGCCGTCCTCGGCCGCGTGATAGATCCCCTCGAGCGCCCAGTACACCTTGCTCTGGTCGTCCGGCGGATCGTACGCGGCCTCGTCGCGCAGCACGGCCACGAAGTGCGCCAGCTCGGCGCGGTACGACTGGATGAACGGACTCTCCCGCTGCGACGCGCCGGTCGGTGACACGTCGGTGGGTTTGCCGTTGATGTCCTTGGTGATGCGCAGCGGCGCGAGGCGGGCGGTCCCCTTGGTCCCCTGTACCTCGAACCACCAGCGATCCTCGCCGCCGATGTAGTTCCACGAGACGTCGATCGTCACGCTGACGCCGCTGGCGAGTTCGGCGAACACGAAGAGTGAATCCTCGACGGCGTTGGCGCCGCGCGGACGGCTCATCGTCGCCGCGCACCGTACGGCGTCGGGAAAATCGGCGAGCCACGCCGCGAGGTCGAGCAGCGGGAGCCCGTGTTCGAGGAACGCGCCACCGCCGGACTCCGCCCGGCGCTGGCGCCACGGCGCGACGGTGCTTCGCGCCCGGTAAGCGCCGGCGCGCACCGTATGGATCTTGCCGAGCTCGCCGGAGTGGATGAACGACTGCAACAACTGCACGTCGCTGCGGAAGCGGTGGTTGTTCGCGACGAACACGCGGCGGTCGGCCTTGCGGGCCGCCGCGAGGAGCCGGTCGACGCCGCGCGACGAGAGCGCGAACGGGCGCTCCACCATGACGTGCTTGCCGGACCGAAGCGCGCTCAGCGCGTGCGGCTCGTGCAGATGGTTGGGCGTCGTCACGATGACGGCGTCGATCTCGTCGTCCTCGAGCAGGTCCTCGATGTCGGTGTACGTGTCGGGCACGCTGAACCGCTGGGCGAGCGTGCGGGCCTTGGCGCCGTCGTTGTCGCAGAGCGCGGCGACCTGCACGCCCCGCATCTTGCTCAGCACCGGAAGGTGCGCCGTCTGCGCGATGGCGCCGAGGCCGACGACGGCCACTCGAACGGTGGGGCGCGTCAGGCCGCCTGCAGGACTTGGTCTCACGTCAGTTGACCGTGCCGATGGTGGTCCCTGGATAGTACGTAGCGAGGATCTGACGGGCCGTCTGCCCCGCGCGCGACCGTCCGATCGCGCCCCACTGGCACATGCCGATGCCGTGCCCGTATCCGTTGCCGCGCACCACCAGCCGCGAGAGTCCGCCGTCGCGGCGGAACTCGCTCTCTATCGTAAAATAGGTGCTGTTCAGTATCTCGCCACCGGCGGCGCGGAGAACGTAGCGCACGTCGTTGCCCCGCAGCGTGAAGCTCCCGCGATCGGTTGCGATGGCCAGCCGCGCCACGCGCCCGCTCGGTGTGCGAAGGTCCACCGACACCGAGCGCACGTGGCCGGGGCCGCCGCTCGGCACCGTGGCGTAGTTCTTCAGGTTGGCCCGCACCGCCGCGTCGATCTCCTCGCTCGTGAAGGCACGCGTCCAGGCGAAGCGCGGGGCCCCGTCGCAGTAGTAGCGGTCCGCGGTGCCGGGGATGCGGTCGCTCACGCGGCGGAGGTACGGCTCCGGCCCCGCGCGCCACACCTCCTCGGGTGACGCCGTCTCGCCGCCGCAGGCGGAGTGATACGGGGCGCTCACCAGCCGACCGCCGAACATGATCACCTGGCCGGAGGTTGCCGCGACGCCCTGATCGGCAAAGGCACGCTCGGCGTCGGCGCCACCATAGACCTGGTCGCTGACGCCGGCGAGCATGTCGTACGCCGCACTCCTGGACGCGCTCCCGTCCGCGCCGGCGAGCCGCACGAACGTGTAGCTGCGCGCTGCGATCGCCTGTGCCTCGACGGCGGCCATCTCGTTGGCCGCGCGCGGGCCGCCGATCTCGAGGGGCACGACCCCGCGGAGGTACGACTCCACGGGAAGCACGTTCACCACGACGAGCGCGCTGTCTGTGGAGACGAACCGCATCGCCCCCCGGTAGCGGTGCTGCGCGAAGAGCACGAACGCGTCGTCGCGGTCGGGGCGCAGGGTGAGCATGCCCTCGCTCCACGGCGTGGCGCTGCCCCCCACGATCGTCGCGCGCAGCTCACGCCCGCGCCGTTCGATGGTCCACGTGTCGCTGGCCCGCGCGCGCACGAGCACCGCGTTGCGCGCGTCGAACAGTCGCCAGGGGCCCGTGGCGGCAAGCGCGGCGCCCTGCGCGGCCGTGGCGAGGGCGATGCGCACGTCCTTCACCCCTTCGATCCGCTGCCGGGGCGCTTCGTCCCGCGGGATGTCGGGCGGTGCCTCGCCGACACGCGCCGTGGAATCGTGCGCGGGCGGCACCGGGCGCGGTGCCGCCTGGGGATCGCCGCGGATGACCGGCGGCTCCTCGTGCACGCGCTTGGTGACGCACCCGACGAGCAGTGCGGCGACGAGCAATGTCGCGCCGCGCGTGCTCTTCACCGGCCGAAGCTCCCGACGCTCGCCAGCGGGAGCGACCGCGACTTCGGCGCCACAGGTGCGGCCGGCACCGGGAACACCTCGAGCACGCGCGCCGAGAAATCGTAGTCGTCCTCGACGTCACTCACCTCCACCTCCACGAACGCGCCGGCGGGCGCGGCCACGTCGAGCGTGGTGATGCCATCGATGTCGTCCGCCTGCCAGGGGAGCCGGGCGCGCGTGCCGCCCTCGACGAGCGCCCGCACGCGCTGCCCGATGCGCGTCTCGTACCGCTCCGCCGTCACGGCGCGCTGCAACTCGGTGAGCCGCTCGAGCCGCTCGCGCTTCACGTCCTCGGGGACGTCGTCCATGAGCGTCGCGGCGCGCGTCCCCTCCTGCGGCGAGTACGTGAACGCACCCACGCGCTCGAACTGCATCTCCTCGAGGAAGTCGAGCAGGCGCTGGAAGTCGTCGGCCGTCTCGCCGGGGAAGCCGACGATGCAGGTGGTGCGGATGGCGAGTTCGGGCACGGCGTCGCGGAAGCGCGCGACGCGCTCGCGGATGGTCTTCTCGCGTTCGGGGCGGCGCATGCGCGTGAGCACGGCGTCGGACGCGTGCTGGATGGGCATGTCGAGGTACCGCACGATGCGCGGCTCGCGCGCGATCACCTCGAGGAGCCGCGGCGTGATGCCCGCCGAATACAGGTACATGTTGCGGATCCACGGGACGGACGTCTCGCGCACCAGCGCCTCGAGCAGCTCGGGGAGGCGCACGTCGTCCGTGCGATCGCGCCCGTAGTGCGCGAGATCCTGCGCCACGAGGTTCAGCTCACGCGCGCCCTGCATCTCGAGCAGCTGCGCCTCGCGCACGATGTCGTCGATGGCGAACGAACGGTGTTTGCCGCGCATGAGCGGGATGGCGCAGAACGCGCACCCGTGGTCGCACCCTTCGCTGATCTTGAGATAGCGCACGTGCGGCGTGCCTCCCGCGTACAGCCGCACGCCGGGGTGCTCCGTGACGGGGTCGCCGATGAGGCCGCGCTCGCGCAGCCGAGGGATGAGCTGTTCCATCTCCGACGCGCCGAGGAAGAGGTCTACCTCGGGGAGCGCGTCGGCGAGCTCCGCCTTGTGGCGTTCCACCATGCAGCCGACCGCCACCACCGCCTGCGCCGCCCCGTCGCTCTTCATGCGTCCCGCCTGCACGATGGCGTCGATCGACTCGGCCTTGGCCGCATCGATGAACCCGCACGTGTTGACGATGATCAGCTCGGCGTCGGCGGCGTCGGCCACCTGCACGGCGCCGTGGTCGGCGAGCTGGGCAAGATAGCGCTCGGAGTCGACGGTGTTCTTGTCACAGCCGAGCGTGATGAGGGCGACGCGCAACGGGGATGGGGTTCGGGGAGCGGGCGAACGACAGACGCCCTAAAGTTACCCCGCCGCCCCCCACGGGCTCTACTGCGGCGGCAGCTTTCGCTGTTGCGCCTTCTCGAGGAAGTCCAGCTGCGGCTTGAGCAGATGGGTGCCCGCCGCCACGGAATCGCCGAGCGCGAGGTACGGTTCGTCGCGGACATCGTACGCCGGCCATGCCGGCAGGCCCGCGCCGTTCGGGTCGCCGGTGGTCGCGAAGTTCACCCAGTAGCTCGACATCTGGTCGCCCAACCGCCGGTCGGCGTCCTGCGCCCACGGCGCGCGCCCGACGTTGTTGAAGGCATAGATGATCTCGGACCCGTGATACGCGCCCCACGCCGGGTTGGGTCCGGGTGGCACCCGGGTGAACTGATACAGGAACGCCTTGCGACCACTCGCGGCCACGTACCGCGACCAGGTGCGCATCTCGAGCGTGAACGTCTGATCGCGGCCGGCCCCGAGGATGGCGCCGGCGATGTCGCTATCGCTCCGCACGGGATACACCGTGTCGAAGTCGGCGGCCATCCCGGGATATCGCGTGTTGAGCAGCATCCGGAATCCCTCGAGCTTCCGCGGGAAGAGCGCCGTGCTCGTGAGCGTAGTGAACTCGTCCGCGTTGGACCCCAGCAGCACCGGGACGTCCGCCTGCTGTCTCGCCTCGAACACCTCGCGCACGGGCCGCGGCAGCACCCAGCCGTCCACCGTCACGTCAGTCGTGAAGCCGGAGACCGCGGTGAACTTCTCGGCGGGCAGCGCGCGCAGCGCCTCGAGGGACACGGCGCCCACGGCCTTCGCGACCGCCGCGCCGCCCTTCTCCGCCTCGGCGAGCGTCATATCGCTCGCAAAGCGTCCGCCACTCTCGCCGATGGCGCGATGGAACAGTCCCTTCGCGAGCGGCGAGGCCTGCAGCGTGTTCACGCTCCACGACCCGGCGCTCTCGCCGAAGATCGTCACCCGCTGTGGGTCGCCGCCGAAGGCCGCGATGTTGCGCTGCACCCATCGCAGGGCCGCGACATGATCGAGGATCCCGTAGTTGCCCGACACATGCTGCGGCGACTCGGCCGAGAGTCCCGGATGCGCCATGAAACCGAGCGCGCCAAGGCGGTAGTTCACGGTGACGAGCACGACGCCCTTCTTCGCGAGGGCAGCGCCGTCGTAGTAGAGCACGGAACCCGCGCCGCGCGTCCACGCCCCGCCGTGGATCCACACCATCACGGGCCGCTTGGCT
>CAIRBD010000266.1 GCA_903876745.1 uncultured Gemmatimonadota bacterium | reverse complement strand
TCGCCGGTTAAAGTGGTACATGAGCTGGGTTCAGAACGTCGTGAGACAGTTCGGTCTGTATCCGTCGTGGGCGTTGGAAGATTGAGGGGCGCGGACTCTAGTACGAGAGGACCGAGTCGGACAGACCGCTCGTGTCCCGGCTGTACCGCCAGGTGCACCGCCGGGTAGCGACGTCTGGTACAGATAACCGCTGAAAGCATCTAAGTGGGAAGCTGTCCCCAAGATGAATCTTCCCTGGGAGCTTGACTCCCCTTAAGGGCCGAGGGAGACCACCTCGTCGATAGGCCGCACGTGGAAGGCGAGCAATCGCTTCCGAGCGCAGCGGTCCTAATCGCCCGTGAGGCTTGACTACTCCCCCTGTTTTTTACAGGGGTGAATCACAAACCGCAGAGCATTCGCACGATCTCAAGTCCTGCCTACCCATGGCAGGCATGGATTCGCCAAAGTACTTCGATCATTACCCATATCCGCTGTCAGCTTTTTTCCAGATTTTCGCTGGCGACTAGAGCGTAGGGGCCACACCCGTTCCCATTCCGAACACGGTCGTTAAGCCCTACAGCGCCGATGGTACTCCGATTTAGAGATCGCGGGAGAGTAGGCCGTCGCCGGCACCCCTGGAACGCCCCAGCCTTCAACGGCTGGGGCGTTTCTTTTTTCTCCCCACTCTGCCTTCGCGCACCCGTTCCTTATCGACTCTCCCAATCGTCATTCTCCGATGACCACCCGCGCAGGCATTGTCACCGTCGCCGGCCGGCCCAACGCCGGCAAGTCGACGCTCCTGAATCGCCTCGTGGGTACCCACCTCGCGATCACCAGCCCCAAGCCGCAGTCCACGCGCGATCGCATCGTGGGCATCGTCAGCGACGACACCACGCAGATCGTGCTGCACGACACCCCGGGGTTGCTCGAGCCGGAGTACGCGCTCCATACCGCGATGCGCGCCTCAGCGCTCAAAGCGCTGGATGAGGCCGACGTCATCATCCATGTCGTCGATGCGGGGACGGGCGTCACCGAGCCGCTCGCCGTTGCTGCCGCGTTGACCGCCGCACAGATGCCCAAGGCGCCGGTCATCCTCGCCCTGAACAAGTCGGATGTCCTCTCGGATGGTCGCCGGCAGGCGCTGCGCGAGGAATATCCGGATGCACTGCTCATCTCCGCGCTCACGGGCGACGGCATGGAGCCGTTGCTGGCCCGTGTTCGTACGATGCTGCCCGAACATCCGTTCTATTACGACGCCGAGGATCTGAGCACACAGCAGACGCGATTCTTCGCCGCGGAGTTCGTGCGCGAGACCGCGCTCGAGCAGCTCTCGGACGAAGTGCCGTACAGCATCGCGTGCGAGATCGAAGAGTTCCGTGAGACGCGGTCCCCGGTGTACATTCGAGCGGTCCTGCACGTCGAGCGCGATAGCCAGAAGCGGATCCTCATCGGCGCCGGCGGGGCGCGCGTCAAGGCGATCGGAAAAGCCGCCCGACAGAAGATCGAACGGCTCATCGGCTCGCCGGTGTATCTCGACCTGTGGGTGAAGGTGTTGCCGAACTGGCGGCGCGACCACGCGGCGCTGCGCCGACTGGGTTACCGCGTGCCCGAGGACAAGTGACATGGTGCTCTCTCCGCAACTGCTCTCCATCCTGGTCTGCCCGAAGTGCCACGGCCCCCTCGTGTTGCGTGACGCGGAGAGCGCCCTCGACTGCGGCGCCTGCAAGCTGCGCTTTCCCGTGCGCGATGACATTCCCGTCATGCTGATCGATGAGGCCACGCCGCTCGCGTAGGGTAGGCCGCCGCTGGATCGCGCTGGCGTGTGGCGCAGCGCTTGCCACCGCCGGACCGGCGCGCGTGTCCGCGCAGACCGACATCTCCAAGGAAGGGGCAGTGTTCCTGCTCGTGCCGATCGGTGCGCGCGCGGTCGCGTCGGGGCAGGCGGTGGTCGCCAGTGAGCTCGGTGGAACGGGCGTCTGGTGGAATCCGGCCTCCATCGCCCGCATTCGGACGAAGGAACTGACGATCGACTATTCGTCGACGTTCGCGGCGAACGGACTGGCGGTGACCGGTGTGCTTCCGGCCGGGCGCGCGGGCGTGTTCGCCGTGGGAGCGTACGTGCTCGACCTCGGCGCGCAGGAGGCCACCGACCAGTTCGGTCCCATCGGCACACTGTTGCCGAGGGACATCGTGCTCGGTGCCACCTATGCCGCGACGCTCGGGCGGCGCGTGAGTGCGGGCGTCACGTACAAGTTCGTGCAGCAACGTGTGGACTGCACCGGGGCGTGCGGCAACCTGCCGCTGACGACGTCCTCCACCGGCGGCCTCGACGTGGGGTTGCAGGCGGCGCTCGACAGCGCGCG
>CAIRBD010000265.1 GCA_903876745.1 uncultured Gemmatimonadota bacterium | reverse complement strand
GCTCGACTCCGAGTTCGCGAGCACGTGCGTCACCTGCTCGGCCGGAAGCGTGGGATACACCGGCACGTCCGCCATCGCGGCCGTGAGGATCGCCCAGTCGGTGAACGCCCACTCGGGGCGGTTCTCGGAGAGGATCGCGAGCCGCTCGCCGCGCTGGTAGCCCAGGTCGCGCAGCGCGAGGGCGATGCGTCGCACGCGTTCGAGGACCGTCGCGTGCGAGATCGGGTGGTACGTCCCGTCACGCTTCACCTGATAGGCGTCGGGACGGCTGTGCTTGTCCGTCGTGTCGAAGAAGAGCTGCGAAAGGGTGCCTGGGGCTGGGCGCGGCGCTCCACGGACGATCATCGGGACGTGCTCCGGTTTTATTTTGCGGGCTTCGGCGTGAAATACTCTACGAAAGTGACCGGACTTCCGCGAACCGCCACCCCTTTGTAGCGCACCGTCGCGACGATCGTCAACGTGCCCGCCGTGTCGGTGCCGAGCCCGTAGGGCCGCAGCCGGATGCGCCGGCCCACGGTGCCGTCGGCGCCGCTCGTGTCGACGATGCTCACGTTGTTCGCGCTCTTGTGCCAAATGGACGCCACGGTCGTGTCCGTCTTGCTGAGCACTTTCCCCTTGTACGACATCTGGTAACTCACGAGCCACCCCTGCGTGGTGCTAACTCCACCGCCGGTGTCGCTTGTGACCAACTTCAGACTCAATAGCGGCGACACGTTCGTCGTCGCCAAGTCCGGCACCACGTACTTGATGGTGTCGACGAGCTTTCCCGTCACGAGCACCGAGTCGGGGCGGCGCGCGATGAGCACCGTGCGCGGCTGCGTTTGGAGCCCGCCCGCCGATGCGATGACCCGCACCGACCCGTTGCGCGCCTGCGCCGTGAGGATCCCCCCGGCGCCGATCGTGAGCCCCGTGTCGAACGCGATGTACTGCACGCTCGGATTCGCGATGATCCCGCCCGTGCCGTTGAAGAGCACGGCGTGCAGCGCCGACGCCCGGCCGAGCGAGTCGCGCATCGTGTCGCCGGTGACGATGGACGGGAAGGGCAGCGAATCGAACTCGATGGCCGCCACCGTGGTGGGACTGGTGCTCACGGCGGTGCATGCGCCGATGAGCGCGGCCACCGCGACGACCAACGGCGTCGCGAACCGCCGCCGCGTCATCGTGCGAACCGTTCGGCCAGCCGCGTCGCCAGGTTCACGTAGGCCTGGCTGGCCGCGTCGGCGGGGGCACGCAGCACCGCGGGCTGCCCCGCGGCGAAGGCGTCGCTCACCGCCGCGCTGCGCGGGATGACGAGGTCGAACACGAGGTTCGGCGGCACGTGCGTGCGGATGTACTCCGCCGTGCGTTCACACGCGGGATTCCCGGCTTCGTACATCGTGAGCAAAATGCCGTCGAACGTCAGCGCCGGATGGTGCTGCACGACGTCCTGGATGCCGCGCAGGATCTGCGGGGTGGTCTGGAGCGCCAGCGGCTCGCACTGCAGCGGCACGAGCACACGGTCGCTCGAGGCGAGCGCACGCCGCGTGATGGCGCCAAGCCCCGGCGGCGTGTCGACGACGACGATGTCACAGCGCTCGGCGGCCGTCGCGAGCATCTGTGGGAGCAGATCACCGTGGGCGATCTGCTCCGCATATTCGGAATGGTCCGCGTCGTCGGACACGCTCCCGGCGAGCATCACGCGCAGCCACGGGAGCGCCGTCGGGAGGATCACGTCGCGCAGCGAACGTTCGCCGCGCAGGAAGTCGGCGAACCCGTACGTGGTGTGTCCTTTGCGCAACCCGGCGCCGTAGCGCACCGACCCCTGCGGGTCGACGTCCACGATCAGCGATTTGAGCCCGCGCCGCGCGAACGCCGCGCCGAGGTTCACCGCCGTGGTGGTCTTGCCCACACCGCCCTTCTGACTGACGATCGCGAGAATCTTGCCCACGCTATCCCTCGTGCGCCGACGAGTCGCCGTCGGCGGCATGCTGCAGTTGTTCGAGTGTCGCCTGCGCGTGCCGGATCCACCGCTCCGCCTCCTCACCCTCCGGCGGCTGGGCGAGGAAGGCACGCAGATGCTTCTCGGCGCCGGTCTGTTCGCCGCGCTTGATGAGCAGGAACGCGAGTCCGTAGTGCGCGCCGCTGAGCGTCG
>CAIRBD010000264.1 GCA_903876745.1 uncultured Gemmatimonadota bacterium | reverse complement strand
GCCGGCGCCGCGGGTTTGGACCCCTCGTCCCCGAGCTTGTCGATCGCCTTCGCCTGCGCGCTGGTCGTAGCCGCCGCCTTGCGCGCCGCCTCGATCGGCTTCGCGATCACCGGCGGCATCTGCGCCGCGAGCGGCGCCGCCACGCACGCCAGCACCGCGATCCATGTCGTCGCGCGACGCATCACGGTCCCTCCACGGAGGCCGGCTTGGCTGCTTTCGCGGGCTTGTCCTTCTTCTTGGGCGGCCGCGTGCGCACGACGTACGTCTGGATCTCGAACGTCGCCGTCAACGGCTGCGTTCCGGGCACCACTTTCACGTTCCCGCTCGGCTGGTCAAGCTGCAGATTGATCGGCGCGACGATGCGGTTGAGCGATCCGATGTTCGTCAGCACCGCCCCGATCTCGTAGAAGGTCCCGGTGACGCGGAGCTTGTAGCGGTACGTGTCGAACATCTCGCCTTCGATCAACGGCTCCGGGTCCACCGAGCCGATATCGAGCTTCACGCGCCGCGTGGCCGTCGAGACCTGCTCGAGCAGCGACGGCACTTCGTTCTGCGCCGGCACCAGCGTCCGCATCACGTCGAGGTTCTCGCGATACGCGGCCGCCTCGGCCTTGATGGACGTGATCGATCCCTTCGCCAGTTGCGCCTTCGCGCGCTGGTTGGCGGCGTCGAGCGAGTCGACGTGCGTCGCCAGCTTGGTCACGTCCGCCGTCTTGGGATCATAGACGAAGTACCAGTACGCGCCCGCGCCGACCACGGCGAGGAACGCGATGGCCACCATCAACTGGTCGCGCTGAGTCTGCGGGCCGACGGCCATGGCTATCTCACCACATTGATGGGGACGCGGCGGATGGCGGCCGAGTCCGGCTTCTGGAGTACCATGTCGAGCGTGAACTCCGTGACTTCCTTGTTGCTCGGCTGCGCCATGACGAGATCCGTCTTGGTGAGCGTCACTTTCTCGATCCAGGGCGACGCTTCGAGCTGCTTCATGAAGCGCGTCAGCGCCTGATAGTCGACCGTCTGCCCGACGATGCGGAAGGCGAGCGTCTGTGACGCCAGCGCCGCGGAGTCGGCCTCGGCGGCGAGTTTGCTCTTCCCCTTGCCGCCCCCGCCCGCGATGACCTCCGCCTCGACCTCGGCACTGAGATTCGAGATCGCAGAGGTCTGCTTGATCGACTTCAGCCAGGTGTACGGCGGCAACGCGCGGCTGATCTCGTCGAGCAGATGCGGCCATACGTACCGCAGGCCGTCGATCGCCTTGATGACGACGATCTGGCGCTGGATCGAATCGCGCGAGGCCTCGGCCGCTGCCCGCTGGGAGATGACCGAGGCAAAGCGCGTCGAATCCTGCAACGCGGCCTGTTCGTGTTCGGTCAGCGACGCGACCGTGCGCTCCTGATACAGGTACATCCCCGCCGTCGCGAGCACGCCCACGAGGACGCCCGCGATCGCGCCGATCAGGTACGGATCCCTGATCCGAGCGAGCAGTTCACCGAACAACGCACGAAAGTCGACGGTGGCCGTTCGACTCCGCTTCGACTTGCGCGCGCCGGGCAGAAGATTGATTTCGATCATAGTCTGCGGGTGACCGTCGATTCCACGAGTGAACGCACGGTCAAGCGGGCTGGCGAAGCGCCAGACCGATGGGCAGCATCAGGAGCGGAGCCACCTCGTCTGTGACGAGGGACTCGAGGGCGCCGTCACGGACCTTCAGATTCGCCAAAGGGTTCGCATGTTCCACCGGGAGCCGCAGTCGGGCGCCCAGCGCGTCACCGAGTCCCGGGATCCGGGAGCCGCCGCCGCAGATGTACACCGCGCGCATGTTGCCCGCTGAGCGCGAACTCGACGCGAGAAAAGCCGCCGCGCGCTCGATGCCGACCGCGATCTCCTCGCCGCGGCTCTCGATGATCGCGTCGAGATGCGGCGAGCGGTCGTAGCCCTGGATCAGCGCCGACGCGTCGTCCGGCCCCAGACCGCGCTCGCGCTGCAGATCCTCGCGGAACCGGCGGGTCCCCACGGTGATGTCTCGCGTGAGGATCGGCACGCCGTCGTCGAGGATGTTGATGTTCGTCACTTCGTGGCCGATGTTGACCAGCGCCACCACGCCCTGCATCGCGTCCGGGTAATTCAGTTCGAACGCGTTGTGCAGCGCGAAGGCATCCACGTCGACGACCACGGGGGTGAGCCCGGCGTCGGCGAGCACGCGCAGCTTCGCCTCGATCAGCTCGCGCTTCGCCGCCACGAGCAGGACGTTCATCTCCAGCCCCTCGCCGTCCGGATCGAGGATCTGGAAGTCCAGCTCCACCGACTCCATGTCGAACGGCACGTGCTGCTCGGCTTCCCATCGCATCAGCTCGCGCGCCTGCTGTTCCTTGACGCGCTCGATCTGGATCTTCTTGATGATGACGTCGCGTCCACCCACGGCCGTGACGAGTTCCTTGGTCGCCACGCCGGCCGCCTGCAGGCAGGCGGTGATCGCCTCGGCGACGATCGCAGGGTCCATGATCTCCCCCTCGACGATCGCATCGGCGAGGAGGGGGGTGATCGCTACGCTGACGAGTTCGGGCTGTCCCTTGGAATGATCAATCACGGCCACTTTAATGAGGCCGGAACCGATATCGAGACCTACCGTTGCTCTTTTGCGACCAAAAAGCGCCATGCGAAGCCACCGCGGGGACGAGGCCGCCTCCGGGCGCGCGACCGCGCCGCCCAGGACCGACCGGACGAACCGCAACATCTAAAGTACTCGGCGAACCCTGCCACCCGCGCCAGCAAGTCGACGCGCGCAGAGGGGCCGTCACCAAGACACGAGCGGAGATACTCGGAAGTAACAGGCGGGACGGAACAAGTCTATGGAATGGGGGACCACCACCAGGCCGGCACGGGGCGCAACCGCCACAGTCGGACGGGGCCCGACGAGTCCGCCACCACTCGAAGATACGCGACGGCACCGGCCACGCCGCGGGCGGACCCGACGCCCGACACCCCCCGCACGTCCACGCGACGCAACGACCCGCTCAGCACGAGGACGCGAGCGACGGCGGAATCGGCCGCGCGATCCAGCCGGCTCACGATCACCGTGCCCACAGCCGCCTGCGCGCCCGTGCTGTCGAGCGGCGCGGCCAGCACGCCCGCCAGCGCGCTCTCGGTCACGGATTGCGCCCGTGCGGCGGCAACACTCCCGTTCGAGGCGCGCGCCGACTGCACGGACGAATCGAGCAGCAGCGCCGCGAACATCGCCACGACGATCATCACCAGCAGCGCTAGCGGAAGGGCGATGCCGGCGCGCGCCCGGCGCCCTCGCGCCTCATTCACGCGAATCACCGCCGCGCAGCGCGATGGAGAAACGGCGCGTGGCGACAGGCCCCGACACCCCTGCAGCAACCACTTGCACAGTTATTGTCGCACCGTCTGCCGCGACCTGGAAATGCAGGCCGCCGGCGGCGGGGGCCGCAAGCGGCCCGGCCACCGGTTGCGACGAGCCACAGGGAGCCGGGGCGTCGCATCGCCGCCACGCGAGTCCCCACGTACCGTCGCCGCCACGCACGAGCGCGTAGCGTCCCCGCCGGAAGATCCGCACCGGTCCGCCGACCTCGGCGCCCGTCGCATCGGCGACCCGAACGCGAAGCACCGGCAGCCGCGCGGCACTGTCGGCCGCCGAGCGAAATCCGCCCGCGGTCGAGCATCCCGCCCCGTCCCACCGCGATTGCACCGAATCGATGCGTGTCATGCGCCATCCCGCAGCGGCATCGTACCAGGCGAGCGCGTCGCCCGCCGCGGGCGTCGACCGCTGCACCGTCAGGGGGAACCCCGATGACGCGGCGCTCGACGGGAGGATGAGGGCGTCTGCCGAAGCGACGCACACCACCGACAGCGCGACGCCACTGAGCAGGTCCACGGCGGTGTCGCCGCGCACGATCACGGAGTCCGGCGCTGCGGCGCGAAGGTCGGACCCGAGCACAGCCTCGGCCTCGCGTGCCACCCGGCGAGCGTCGTCATCCGATGACGTGCGGCGCACGTAGCGCTCGATGCCCAGCAGCGCCGCCGCGCCGGCCGCCGAGAGCAGGGCGCTCAGCGCGAGAGCCACGAGGAGCTCGGCGAGCCCCATACCGCGTCGCAGCCGGCTTACCGGTGGCATGGCACCTGCGCCTCGAGGGCCACCGTCAGCGTCCCCGGGGAACCATAGACGGAATCGGCGAGACTCCACACGTCCGTCGCGGCGGAGCCACGCCATCGCTCCACGCCGAACGCGCCGACGTTGATCCCCCCGGTATCGGCGGTGCCGCACCGCGCCGCGAGCATCTCGAGGCGTTCGCGCAGTTGGTTGGCGGCCTCGGCACGGGCGACAGCCGTCGTGCGCACGTGACGGTCGGCGCTGATGGTCGCGGTGAGCGCGGCGACGGCAACCGCCAGCAGCAGCAGCGCGACGAGGACTTCGACGAGGGTGAAGGCGCGACGGGGCGTCATGCGTCACACACTGCAACGTGGCGACGCGTGACGCGTCATCGCCGGAATGCGATGCGGGCCGGACGATCGCTCGTCCGGCCCGCATCGACTTCCTTAGAAACGAACTACTGGCAGACCGGCTCGCCTTCGTTCGTGGCGCCGCTGCCGAGGATGATCGAGCACGTCTTGGCCGTCGAGCCATGCGCGGCCGAGGCCGACCAACCCGTGTTCGTGACCGCGCTGAGCGTGACCGTCACGCCAG
>CAIRBD010000263.1 GCA_903876745.1 uncultured Gemmatimonadota bacterium | reverse complement strand
GCATCGAGCCGTCGCACGTGAATGCCGGGACCGCGTACGTGAGCGTCACGGGCATGCGCAACGACGACCAGCGTCCGCTGCTCTGGAAGACGACCGACTACGGCGCGACGTGGACGTCGCTCGCGGCCGGCCTGCCGAAGGAATCGATCAACACCGTGCGTGAAGATCCCTACAACGCGGATCTGCTGTTTGTCGGCACGGACCTCGGCCTCTATGGCTCGCTCGACGCGGGCAAGAGCTGGACGAAGATCACGGGTTCGGTCATGGCGGCGGCCGGCGGCGGTGGCCGCGGCGGTGGCGGCGGCTTCGGTGGCGGCGGCGCGGCGGAACCGCGCGGCATGTTGCCGACGACGCCGGTGTACGACGTGAAGATCCATCCGCGCGATCACGAGCTCGTGCTCGGCACGCACGGCCGCGGCATCTGGGTCGCTGACATCGCGGCGCTCGAAGAGCTGACGCCGGCGGTGCAGGCGGCCGACGCGACGCTGCTCAGCGTGCAGCCGGTCATTCAGTGGGGCGCGGCGATGCGCGCGGAAACGGCGTCCGCGAACTTCGCGGGGGTAAGCCGGCCGAACGGCGTGGCGATCAACTACGTGCTGAAGTCGGCGGCGACGGGCGACGTGAAGGTCCGCATCTACGACGGCGCACGGCAGATCCTCGAAATCGACGGCACGAAGAACGCCGGCATCAACACCGTGCGTTGGAACCTCAACGGCCAGCGTGAAGCGGGCGCGGCGGATGCGGCCGGTCGCGGTGGTCGTGGCGGCGGTGGTGGTGGCGGACGCGGCGGAGCAGCAGCGGCTGGCGCCGCCGGCCAGATCGGTTACACCGTGAGCACGGGCGAGTATCGTGTGGTGCTGATGGTGGGTGGCAAGGAATACACGCAGCGACTGCACATCCTTCCAGAGCCGGGCAAGTAGGACGTCAATTGATTACGTAGGGCCGAGCTTTAGCTCGGCCAACGTCGCACATGGAGCGCCGGGCCTTCGGGTCCGGCGTTTTCAGTTGAGCGATAGACTCGTTCCAATGTCTGAATCCGTACGCCGCAAAGATCTGCTCGACGCGTATAAACGACGGCCGATCGAGATGGGCGTGTACCGAGTGATGTGCACGGTCACCGGCCGATCGATCGTCGCGGCATCGAAGGATCCGCGCGCGCGGTTGAATCGCCACACGGCGGCACTACGCATGAAGGCGCATGAGGTGAAGGCGCTGCAGGCGGACTGGAACGAGCACGGCCAAGCGTCGTTCGTCTTTGAGATCCTCGACACGCTCGCGCCCCACGAGGATCCGGCCCACGACCCGATTCCGGATCTGGCGGTGCTCGAAGACATGTGGCTCGACAAGCTGCGGGTCACGATCGATCCGCAGCTTTCGATCGATCCGAAGCGGGTTCGCCGAGCCTGAGCTCCGGCGTGCGCGGCAACTACGGCAGCAGCGCCTTCGACAGCTTCACGAGCACTGTGTATTCGGGATCGACGAGCTGGATGATCGGCGCGCGACTGGTTTGTGAGACGAACTGATACGCGTCCATCTCGGTCATGCCGGTGTGGGCGCGTACCCAACCGACCATTGCTTTGAACGCCACGCGGGCCGCGTCCTCGAGCGGACGGCCTGAGCCGACGAACATGATCTCGCCGGCGTTCTCGATGCGCGGGACAGGCGTCGCCTGGCCCTTGATCAACTCGACGTAAACCTCGACGTTCATCGCGCCTTCGATCGCGGCGCCCATGATCTCGCCTTCGCCCATCGCGTAGTGGCCGTCGCCGAACGAGAGCAGCGCGCCGGGCACGTTCACGCCGAGAAACACCGTGTTGCCCGCGCGCACTTCGGGGCAGTCCATGTTGCCGCCGAACGGGCCTGGCACGATCGTGCTGCGCACTTCGCTCATCGACGGCGCGACGCCGAGGCAGCCGAGAAACGGCGCGAGCGGCACGGACCAGCGATGTTTGCCGTCGGGACTCGACGACGACGCGACGTTCTTCGCGGTGTCGACGTCGTAGCGCCACGACATCTCGGGCAGATCCGGCGCGAGCATTGCCGTTCGATCCGTGCCGACAATTGCGCCGAAGCCCGGGCCGAACGACGAGACGCCCTATGGTCGCGCCGGCTCGAGCTTGAGAATGTGAATCGCGATCGTGTCGCCCGG
>CAIRBD010000262.1 GCA_903876745.1 uncultured Gemmatimonadota bacterium | reverse complement strand
GCGCGAGCGCGGCGGCGAGCTGGCCGGCGAGCGCGCTCACTGAGCCGCCGCCCGGGACTGGGGCGCCGCTCGCGACGGCGGCGACGAAGCCGCTCATCGACTGCCCGCCGCTCACGGCGGCACGCACCTTGTGCTCGAGCACCATCTCATTGGTGAACTTGGGGAGGCGGATGTGGCGCGCCGCGGTCTCGAAGAGCACGCGCTCGGGGACGAGCCCCACGAGTTCACTCCACGTGGGCGTGACGCCGCGCGCCTCGGCTTCCATGCGCACCATCTCGAACGCGCGGTAGAGCGGCGTCTTGTCGGTGTCGACGAGGTTCATGGAGACCTGCGCCTGCCCATCGACCTCGAGGCCGAGTCCCTTCACGTAGCGCAGTCCGCCGCTCGAGCCACGCACGGCTTTGGCCACGTCCTTGGCGACCTGCACGTTCTGTGCGCCGCCGAGGTAGACGTTGTAGGCGACGAGGAACGGACGTGCGCCGATGACGGTGGCGCCCGCGGTGGGATGGATGGCGTTGGGCCCGAAATCGGGAACGCGGTTGGGATTCGTGCCGATCTCCGTGCGGGCGAGTTCGAACTCACCGCGGCGGACATCGGCGAGGTTCTCGCGGTCGGGGCGACTGGCGGCGCGCTCGTACAGGAAGACCGGGATGCCGAGTTCGTCGCCGACGCGCCGGCCGAGTTCGCGGGCGAGCGCGATGCAGTCGTCCATCGTCGCGCCTTCGAGCGGGATGAACGGGCAGACGTCGGTGGCGCCGATGCGCGGGTGCTCGCCCGTGTGCTGCGTGAGGTCGATGAGCTCGCACGCTTTGGCGATGCCGTTGAACGCGGCCTGCACGGCGCGTTCGGCGGGTGCGACCGCGGTGAGGACGGTGCGGTTGTGGCTGGGGTCGCTGGAGACGTCGAGGATGGCGACGCCCTCGACGGAGGCGATGGCATCGCGGATGGCGGCGATGACGTCGGGGCGACGGCCTTCGGAGAAGTTGGGGACGAGCTCGACGAGTTTCATGAGAACCACTAAAGCGAGTAGACGGTAGACGGTAGACCGTTGACCGTACGGCGTTCCACAGCAGTTAAACGTGGACGGTCTACGGTCTACCGTCTACTGTCTACTCGCCGTTGGTCGTGCGCAGCAGCCAGGCGTGCATGGCGGGGTTTCCCGCGACGAGGCCGGTGTGGCCCACGGGGCAGGGGCCCCCGGCGAGGTCGGTGACGATGCCGCCGGCCTCCGTGACGAGGAGCATCCCCGCGGCGATATCCCATGGCGAGAGGAGGTTCTCCCAGAAGGCGTCGAAGCGCCCGCAGGCGACACTCGCGAGATCGATGGAGGCGGCCCCGGGGCGGCGCACGCCGCTGACGCCGGCCATGACGCGGGACATCTGCTCCTGATAGAGCGGGATCGCCGCCGGGTCCTTGAAGGGGAAGCCGGTGCCGATGAGGGCGCGCTGGGGGTTCTCGATGGTGGAGACGCGCACGAGCTCGCCGTTCCGGCGGGTGCCGCCGCCGCGGACGGCGGTGAACTCTTCGTTGCCCGGCACGTCGATGACGACGGCGGCGACCAGCTCGCCCTCCTGCAGGACGCCGATGGAGACGGCGTATTCGGGGTACCCGTGGAGGAAATTCGTAGTGCCGTCGAGCGGGTCGGCGACGAAGACGATGCCCTGCGCCTGCTGTGCCGGGTCGAGATGCGTGGCCGTCTCTTCGGCGAGCATCCGGGCGCCGGGGACGCGACGGCGCACCGTCTCGATGATCAGGCGCTCGGAGGCGAGGTCCACTTCGCTCACGAAATCGGTGGCCGATTTCTCCTGCCAGACGATGCGCCCGGCCCGTGGGGCGGCCTCGCGGATGCCGGCGGCGGCGCGGCGCG
>CAIRBD010000261.1 GCA_903876745.1 uncultured Gemmatimonadota bacterium | reverse complement strand
GAGCAGGGCGAGATCCACGCCGGTGGCGCCGGCGAGCATCGTGCGGACGAACGCTTCGTGGCCGGGGACGTCCACGACGCCCACTGTCACCCCATCGAGCGCGAGCGGAGCGAAACCGAGCTCGATGGTGATACCGCGCTTCTTCTCTTCGGGCAGGCGGTCGGTGTCGACGCCGGTGAGCGCCTTCACGAGCGCGGTCTTGCCGTGGTCGATGTGCCCCGCGGTGCCGAGGATCACGGGGCGGCGACCGGCGCGCCGTAGAGCGCTTCTTCCCACGACACGAAAGCGCGCAGCGGGCGACCGTCGCCCACGTGCTCTTCGATGAATTCGCGCAGCAGGCGCTGATGGGCGCGCACGGCCGCGTCGTTCTCCAGCGGAGCGACGTCGGCGGCGATGTCGCTCTCGAGCCAGGCGACGAGCGTGCGGCGCGCGTCGGCGGGGAGCGTGCGGCCGCCGCGCGCCTGCCGCGCGCAGGTGGCGCACAGGGCGCCGCCGGCGCGATGGCTGAACGTGACCGCATCCGTGGGCGGGAGCGGCGCGTGGCAGCTCGCGCATTCAGTCAACGAAGGCGCGAAGCCGATCTCGGCCACAAGCCGCCACGCGCCCGAAAGCGCGACCGTCGCGACGGCGAGCCCCTCGGCAGCGCCGAGGACGTCGAGCACTTGGGTGATCGCGGCGTGGACGATGCCGCCGTCGTCCTCACGGCCGAAGCGCAGGCACAGTTCCGCGAGCGCCGACGCCGCGCGGAACCTGGCGAGACTTGCCGCGAGCTCGGGACGGCCGCGCGTGCCGTCGAAACCGGCCAGCGTGTGGAGGTCACGCGTGGCGTGCACGCGCACGTGCGCCACGCCACTCGTGAACAGGTCGAGCGACGACCCCATCTTACTCTTGGGGCTTCGCGTGCCGCGGGCGATCACCGAGATGATGCCGAGATCGTGCGTGGCCAACCGCACGATGCGCGACGACTCGCGGTAGTCGAAGGCGTGGAGGACGAGGGCGTCGGTGGCGACTTGATGCACGGACGAAAGTTACGGCGCTACCGCCCCCAGCGAACCCCCGCGAACCAGGCACGCCGCGGCGCGGCGAAGCGCATCACTTCTTCGTAGCGGGCGTCGAGCGCGTTGTCGACGCGGGCCACGAGGGCGATCGGACGCCGTGGGTCGCGGGAGATGGGCAGGGTGATGGCGGCGTCGAGCTTGGTGTATGCGGGAAGCTCCACGGGCGTCACGGGATAGGCCGCGAAGTCGCGGTCCGCGCGTGTGCCGATGCGCGTGGCGATGACATCCATCTGCGCGCCGGCGATGCGCTGGGCGAGCGAGACCGTGGCGGCGTGCGGTGGGCGGCGCATGAGCCGTTCGCCGGCGACGTACGTGGCACCGCCCGACGCATCGAAGCCCGCTTTGTCTGCGCGCGTGTCGGTGTAGGCGTAGCTCAGCTTCGCGGTGGTGGCCGTGGACGGCCGCCACGCGGCTTCGAGCTCGGCGCCCCGCGCGGTGGCCGCGGCCACGTTGTAATAGTTGGGCGCGCCGGGCGACGGGGGCGTGTCGCTGTACTGCACAAGATCGTGGAACTGCTGCGTGTACAGCGTGCCGCGCAGCACGAGCGCCCCGTCGAGGAGGAACCCGTCCATGCCCAGCTCGCCGCCCTGCGAGCGCTCGGGGCGCAGCGCGGGATTCCCGGTCACGTAGCCGGTGGCAAAGTTCTCGTAGAAGCTCGGCGCCTTGAACGCGCTCCCGGCGGAGGCGCGAACGCGCCACGAGGCGCCGCCGAGCCAGGCCAGGCCGCCGCGCGCCGTGGCGAATGTGCCGAACACGCTATTGCGGTCGAGGCGCGCGCCGGCCACGTACGACAGGCGGGACGAGGCGTCGCCGAGGGCCTGCACGTAGAGCGCGTCCGTATGACGCGCCACGGCGAACGCGTCAGCGGAGTTGCCGTACTGACTCATCGAGAGCGACGAACTGTTCTCGCGTTCGCGCGCCACCTCGCCGCCGACGGTGAGCGTGTTGCGCTCGCTGAGCCGCGCCGTGAAGCGCAGTTCCGCGGCGCGACGCACGCGCGTGCTCCGGGAGAAGTAGCCGAAGAACCCGAGCGTGTCGGCGGGTGAATCGGGCGCGTCGTTAGAACGGGGGAGGTACTCGCTCTGCGTGACGGTGACGTGCGCG
>CAIRBD010000260.1 GCA_903876745.1 uncultured Gemmatimonadota bacterium | reverse complement strand
CGGCTGGCGGATCGCGGCCACGCCGTCGTAGGCGATGTCAGCGGTGGAATCCGCGACGATGATGAGTGCCACGGCGCCGCGCGCGCGGAACCGGTTGGTGGTCGCGGCGATGGCCGCGGTGGTGTAGCGGTACTCGAACGAGACGGTACCTTCGGGACGCACGGGCGTCGCGGGCGGCGCCATCGTCGCCACGGCGATGCGGCCGCGCACGTCGATGGTGGAGTCACTGCCGTCGCCGGCGAACACCGTGAACCCGAGGGCGTCGGCTTCGGCGTTGCCGTTGGGCGTGATGTCCTTCCAGAGCGCGAGCGCCGCGCCGCCGAGCTTCACCGAACTCGCGGCGGTGGAGACGCGCGTGCGCTTCATGTTCCACCACTGGAAGAACGTGCCGTCCTCGCCGGCGGGCTTCACGCCGATGGCGCGGAGCTGGTCGGCGATCCACATCGAGGCGCGCATCTCGTCGAGCGTGCCGGCCTCGCGGCCGCGCATCGCGTCGCCGCCGAGGGTGTAGAGGTCGCGCTTGATGTCGGCTTCCTTGATGGCCGCCATCGCTGCGGCCGGCGGGGCGGGGTACTTGGGCGCCGCCGCCCGCGATTGCGCGGCGGCGGGCGCGGCGGCGAGGGCGAGGGCGAGGGCGAGGAATCTGCGGCGCATCGTCGGTGGGGTTGAGGTCACGGTGTGACGTTCGGGCCGGCGGGGAGATGTTCCTTGAGATAGCGCGTCAGCAGGTTGAACAGGTGCACGGTGGTGCCTGGTCCTTCGTAGATGCCATGGGTGCGGTTCGGATACTCCATCATCGTGAACGGCTTGTTGGCCGCGACGAGCGCGTTGATGAGTTGTTCCGTGCCCTGAAAGTGCACGTTGTCGTCGCCCGAGCCGTGCACGACGAGCAGGTCGCCCTTGAGCCCTTTCACGTAGTTGATCGCTGACGCATCGCGGTACGCGAGCGAGTCCACACTCGGCAGACCGACGTAGCGTTCCTGATAGATCGTGTCGTAGTTGTGCACGTCGGCGACCGGCGCGACGGACATCCCCATGCGGTACACGTTCGGGGCGCGGAACATGAGCAGCAGCGTGGACGAGCCGCCGCCGCTCCAGCCCCACACGCCGATGCGCGTCGAGTCCACGTACGCGCGCCGGCCGATAGCCTGCGCCGCGGCGGACTGTTCCTTCACGCGCAGCGCGCCGATCTGGTTGAGCACGGCTTTGCGGAAGTCGCGCCCGCGCGGGCCTGGGGTGCCGCGGTTGTCGACGCTGGCGACGATGTAGCCCTGCTGTGTGAGCATGAGATGCCAGAGCCAGCGCGAGCCGCCGTAGGAATCGACGACGGTCTGCGCGGCGGGTTCACCGTAGGCATAGAAGAGCACCGGGTATTTCTTGGTCGGATCCATGTCGGCAGGCTTCATCATCCAGCCGTCGAGCTTCACGCCGCCGCCCACGTCCACCTGGAAGAACTCCACCGGGCTCGCCTTGAGCGTGGCGAGCGTGGCGCGCAGGGCGTCGTTGGTG
>CAIRBD010000259.1 GCA_903876745.1 uncultured Gemmatimonadota bacterium | reverse complement strand
GCGCGCGCGCGCCGCGGAGCGGACGGCCACGCAGGAAGCCGCGACGGCGCGGCAGGTCACGACGTTCCTCGTCGACCTGTTCAAGGTGTCGAACCCCGGCGAGGCGCGCGGCAACGCGGTGACGGCGCGCGAGATCCTCGACCGGGGCACCGAACGCATCAAGAGCGAACTCAAGGACCAGCCGCAGCTCCGCGCGCGGTTGATGCAGACGCTCGGTACCGTGCACCAGTCGCTCGGCCTCTACGCGCCGGCGCGCACGCTCCTCGAGGACGCGCTCACCATCCGCGAGAAGCAGCTTGGCGCGAACGACCCGGTGCTCGCCGAGAGTCACGTCGCGCTCGCCTCGGTGACCACGTTGCAGGGTGAGTACGCCGAAGCCGAACGGCATTTCCGGGCGGCGCTCGCCGTCCGCGAGCGCAGTGCAGCGCCCGCCGACACGGCCGCGACGACGATCGTCATCGGCCTCGCCGGACTGAACGCCAGGCAGAACAAGAACGCCGAGGCCGATTCGCTGTACGCGCGCGCGATCGCGATGGAGCAGGCCGCGCGCGGCGCGGCGAGTGCGCGTCTTCCGAAGATGCTGCGCAGCTACGCGGTGGTGCAGATGCGGGAGAAGCACTACGCCCAGGCGGATTCCCTCATCCGGCGCGCACTCGACCTCCAGGAGAAGACGCTCGGCCCCGACCATCCCGACGTGGCGGCGACCCTGCTCAACCTCGGCGCTCTCGACTGGACCGAAGGACACTACGCAGATGCGCTCGTGCCCTACGAGCGCGCCCGTGTGATCGACGAGAAGGTGCTCGGGCCCGAACATCCGGATCTCGCCTCGGTGCTCAACAACCTCGGCGAGACCTATTGGAAACTCGGTCGCTTCGCCGAGTCGGAGCCGCTGTTCCGTCGCGCGCTGGCCATCAAGCAGAAGGCGCTGCCGCCGGGGAACCCGGGCATCGCCGTGACGCTCCACGGACTCGCGAATCTGTTGCGCGACGAGAAGAAGTACGCCGAGGCGGAGCCGCTGTACAAACAGGCGCTCGAGATCCGCGAGAAAGCGTTCGGGGCGGCGAACCCCAATGTGGCGGAGACCGAGCGCGAATACGCCGCGCTGCTGCGTGCGACCGGCCGTGCCAGGGAGGCAACGGCACTCGACGCGCGCGCCGCCGCGGGCAAGACTCCCTAGCGGCGCGCTGAGCGTGGCGCCGAGGTCTTCGCGCAGGACCTTGATGGCGACATCGCGGCGGTCAGTCTCGGATCGGCGTCAGCCATCATTCCCGACCCGCTCGCGTACCCACGTGATGGCATCGCGCAGTCCGAGCGCGCGCACCTTGCCGCCCAGCGGGATCGGTTCGTCGCCGACGTACGTGACGATCGACTCCGCCGCCTTGATGTCGGCGCACCCGATCCAGAAGCCTTTGCTCACGGCCGGCGCCGTGGAGCGCTTGATCTCGATGGCGTATCGCTTTCGGCCGCGTCCTTCGAACACGAGGTCGACCTCGGCGCCGGCCGCCGTCCGGTAGTAGGACGCAGGGGCATGGCCTGCAGCGGCGATGAGCGCCTCGATCACCATCCCCTCCCAGGAAGGGCCGGCCACGGGATGTCCGAGGAGATCATCCGTGCCTCCGATGTTCAGCAATGCGTGCACGAGACCACTGTCGCGAACGTATATCTTGGGTGACCGGACCAACCGCTTGCCGATGTTGCCTGACCACGGCTCCAGGCGGCGCACCAGCAGCAGATCGACCAGCAGGTCGAGATACCGTGCGACCGTATGCCCACTGACGCCGAGTCCAGCTGCGATGCGCGCTGCATTCAACTGCTGCCCCTGCCCGTTCGCCAGCATCGTCCAGAATC
>CAIRBD010000258.1 GCA_903876745.1 uncultured Gemmatimonadota bacterium | reverse complement strand
TGAAGGGCGAGCCGGCGGCCAGGTGGATCACCGACGGACAGAGCTGGATCGAGCGTAAAGCGGTGCTCGACGCGAACAAGTAGCCACGGCCGCCGAGACGCGGCGCCGCAAGCGAAGGCCGGTCGACGCGACAGCGTCGACCGGCCTTCGTGCATCTCGCCGCGGAGCGGGGTCAGATCTTCGGCAACGTCACGCCGACCTGTCCCTGATACTTCCCCTTCTTGTCCTTGTAGCTGACTTCCGGCTCCTCATCGCCCTCGAAGAACAGCACCTGCGCGATGCCTTCGTTCGCGTAGATCTTGGCGGGCAGCGGCGTCGTGTTCGAGATCTCGAGCGTCACATACCCTTCCCATTCCGGTTCGAAGGGTGTGACGTTCGTGATGATGCCGCACCGCGCGTAGGTGGACTTGCCGACCGTGATGGTCATCACCTTGCGCGGGATGCGGAAGTACTCGACGGAGCGCGCGAGGGCGAACGAGTTGGGCGGCACGATGCACACGTCCCCCTCGAACTCGACGAAGCTCTTCGGGTCGAAGTGCTTCGGGTCGATCACCGAGCTCAGCACGTTGGTGAAGATCCGGAACTCCCGCGCGACGCGCATGTCGTAGCCGTACGCGCTCACCCCGTAGCTCACGACGCCGTCGCGCTGCTGGCTGCTCTCGAACGGCTCGATCATCCCATGTTCCTTCGCCATCATCGTGATCCAGCGGTCGTTCTTGATCGACATCGGGAGTGGTCTGAGGGGAGGGGATCGCCGCGACGGCCGGGGCTGCCGTCGCGCAGCGTTGAGGGAGAAGATAGCGGGAGACGGCGGGCTCCCAACAGGGTCCCGAGGCGAGGGTGTCGCGCGGCCAGACGGGCTCCCACTGGCATTCCCGCCGGCGCGCCCCCTTCTTTAAGCGGTCCGGCGCGATGTCGCGTCTTGGTTCCGCCCCAGCAACAACCCTCCGTGCGAACTCCTCGCGCCGCACACCTCTTGGTGTGCGGCGATTATCGTAAGGCCCCGTGCCGATCTCCCTCCGAAACCCGGCGGCTGGTCGGCTTTTCTCGTTGAGCAACTTCTAGCATGCCAGCCCTCTCGCACGCCAAACGCGTTCTCATCGGCCGCCCCCTCTCGAGCGAGCGGCTCGAGCACGAGCGCCTGAACAAGAAGACCGCGCTCGCGGTGCTCTCGTCCGACGCCATCTCCTCGGTCGCCTACGCGACCGACCAGATCCTCTTCGTGCTCGGCGGCGCCTTCGGACTCGCGGCGCTGAATTACGTATTCCCGATCTCCGCCGTGATCGTCGGCCTGCTCGTCCTGGTGGGCATCAGCTACGAGCAGACGATCCACGCATATCCGGGTGGTGGCGGATCGTACACCGTCGCCAAGGAGAACCTTGGGGTCGGCCCGGGGCTCGTCGCCGCGGCCGCGCTCCTCACGGACTACATCCTCACGGTCGCCGTGTCCGTGTCGGGGGGCGTCGCCGCCATCACCTCGGCGTACCCGGCGCTGGTACCGCACGCCATCGCGATCGGTCTCGCGGCGGTGGTGCTGCTCACCGTCGTCAACCTGCGCGGCGTGCGCGAATCGGGGGCGGCGTTCAGCCTGCCCACCTATGCGTTCATCGGCATGATGCTCGCGCTGCTGGGCATCGGGTTCTGGAAACTCGCGCACGGCGCACTGCCGCTCGTCACCACGGAGCCGCTCAACGTCGATCCGACCACGGCGCGGGCACCGCACCTGAATGCGATGACCGGGTTCGCGCTGATCTTCCTGCTGATGCGAGGATTCGCCGAAGGGTGCTCCGCCATGACCGGCACCGAAGCGATCTCCAACGGCATCCAGGCCTTCAAGGCGCCGGCCCAACGCAACGCCGCGGTGACGCTGGCGTGGATGGTGACGATCCTGGGCGTGTTCTTCCTCGGCACGAGCTATCTCGCGCAGCACTTCGCCGCGATGCCGACCGAGACCGAGACCGTGCTCTCGCGCCTTGGCCACGCGGTGTTCGGCACCGGGTTCTGGTACTACGCCCTGCAGTACTCGACGTTCGCCATCCTCGTCCTCGCGGCGAACACGGCGTTCGCCGATTTTCCGCGACTCGCCGGCATCCTGGCCGTCGACAAGTACATGCCGAGCCAACTCGCCGCGCGTGGCGACCGGCTCGCG
>CAIRBD010000257.1 GCA_903876745.1 uncultured Gemmatimonadota bacterium | reverse complement strand
GATCTGACCTCGCTGCCGGCCGCACCGGTCGTGGCTGCGGAGCCGCGTCGCAGCACGCCGCCGGGACTGCTCGGCGGGCCGGAGCCGCATCCGGCGTAATGTGCGGCGGCGGGCGTCGTACGGCGGGGGAACGGGGGAACGGGGCAGGCGCCTCGTTCCCCTGAGTCTTGAAAGGGCAGTAGACCTGATCGGATGCCTTGCTCAAGTCTGGTAAACCCTGATAACTTCATATGTTATGCCATTTCAGGGGCTTCCAAAGCAGGTGGCCGAGATCCGAGGCCGGATCGACGCGGCTTTGCACCGCGGCGGACACGGTCAGGCGGTGCGGTTGATCGCGGTGACGAAGATGCACGGCGCCGATGCCGTGGACGCGGCGTGGGACGCCGGCGTGCGCGACGTTGGCGAGAACAAGGTGCAGGAAGCGCTCGACAAGCAGCCGCAGGTCGCGGCGCGCGCGGCCGAGATGCGGTGGCACCTGATCGGGCATCTGCAGCGGAACAAGGTGAAGCAGCTGGGGCACTTCGCCCTTCTGCATTCGATGGACAGCGCGCGGCTCGCCGACGCGGTGCACGAGTTCGGGATGGCGCGGGGCACGCCGATGGACGTGCTGGTGCAGGTGAACATCGTGGGAGAGACGACGAAGGGCGGGTACGAACCGTCGATGCTGCAGGCGGAGGCCGATCGGCTGACGACGCTCGGCGGCCTTCGGGTACTCGGTGTGATGACGATGGCGCCGCTCGACGCCGATGAGGCGACGCTGCGGCAGGTGTTCCGCGGTGCTCGCGCGGCACGCGAGGTGTTGGCGAAGGCCGGGCATCCGGCGACGGAGCTGTCGATGGGAATGTCCGGGGACTTTGAAGTAGCCGTGGAAGAAGGAGCGACGATGGTGCGGGTTGGCACGGTCCTGTTCGGAGCGAGGGCGTGATGAACGACGAAGGCTTTCATCTGACTCCTGTCGATGTGCGGCGCTACGATTTCGGCACGGCGCTGCGCGGCTACGACAAGGCGCGTGTGGACCAGTTGCGCGAGCAGGTCGCCGACGAGCTCGAGCGGCTGACGCGCGTGAACACGGAACTCGAGGCCAAGGCCAAGGGCTTCCACGAGCAGCTGCGTGCGTTCCGCGAGCGCGACAAGGCGCTCAACGACGCGCTCATCTCGGCGCAGCAGCTGCGCGCCGAGACCAAGGAGCAGGCGGAGCGCGAGGCGCAGCTCACGCTGCGCGAGGCGCACGCCGAGGCGGAGCGCATCGTGGAGGAGGCGCGCGCCGAGGTGCGGCGCCTGCAGGCCGATCTGGACTCGCTCGCGCGTTCGCGGCGCACGCACATCGCGCAGATGCGCACGCTGGCGGAGCGGCATCTCGCGGAGCTCGCGGCGACCGAGGCCTCGAACGTCGATGCGGCGCAGGACGCGAAGAGCGGTACCAAGGATTCGTGGCTCGACACGAAGGTAGAGGCGGAGTAGCCTCGTGACCGTGTCGGTCGACTCGTTGGTCGCATCGTCGGCGCAGGCGCACACGGCAGCGGCGGTAGCCGCGGCGGTGCGCTCGATCCGCGCGCGCACGGCGTTCGTGCCCGAACTGGCCATCGTGCTCGGCACGGGGCTCGGCGCGCTCGCGGCCGCGATCGACGTGGAGACGTCCATCGACTACGAGGACGTCGCGGGGTTTCCGCTGTCGACGGTGGAATCGCATCACGGGCGACTGCTGTTCGGCACGCTCGGCGGCAGGCGCGTGGTGGCGATGCAGGGGCGATTCCATCGCTACGAGGGCTATTCGCTGCAGCAGGTGACGTTCCCGGTGCGGGTGCTGCAGGCGCTTGGCGCGGCGACGCTCGTCGTGAGCAACGCGTGCGGCGGCATGCACCCGGCGTGGAGCGCGGGTGACGTGATGCTGATCGTCGATCACATCAACCTGCTCGGCGACAGTCCGTTGATCGGCCCGAACGACGACGCCTTCGGCCCGCGCTTTCCCGACATGAGCGCGCCCTACGACGCCGTGCTGTGTGGCCTCGCGCGCGACGTGGCGCGTGCGCACGGGATCACGCTGCGCGAGGGCGTGTACGTGGGCGTGACGGGGCCGAACCTCGAGACGCGCGCCGAGTACCGGATGCTGCGCGGGCTCGGCGCCGACGTGGTGGGGATGAGCACGGTGCCGGAGGTGATCGTGGCCGTGCACGGCGGGATGCGCGTGCTGGGGTTCTCGATCGTGACCGACATGTGCCTCCCTGACGCGCTCGAACCGGCGACGCTCGAGCGGATCCTCGAGGCGGCGCGCGGCGCG
>CAIRBD010000256.1 GCA_903876745.1 uncultured Gemmatimonadota bacterium | reverse complement strand
TCGGCGTTCCCTGATTGGCGAGCGCTGCGGGAAGTCGGTTCCCGTTCGCCTTTCCGTGGCCGTTACCGACGCTCCGCGCCGGTGCCGCCTTGCGCACCGACGGCGGGACGGCACGCGCCGATGACGCCGCAGGCCGAGCGCCGCTCGTGCTCGCGCCCTCACCGACCGCGAACTGCGACACCACGCCCTGCATCATCTGCGCCTGTCCGGCCAGTTCTTCAGCCGCTGCCGCCGACTCTTCGGCGTTCGCGGCCGCACCCTGCGTGCCCGCGCTCATCTGCGAGACGGCGGCGTTCACCTGCGTGATCCCCGCCTTCTGTTGATCCGTCGCGGCGACGATCTCGTTCATCACCGACGTCACCTTGGTGGTGCGATCGGAGATGTCGGAGAGGGCCGCCGACACCCGGTTCGATGCGCCCACGCCGGCGACGGCGTTCGACGCCCCTTCCTCGATGAGCGTGGCCGTGCTCTTGGCCGCCTCGGCCGCGCGCAGCGCCAGCGAACGCACGTCCTCGGCGACGACGGCGAAGCCACGCCCCGCATCGCCCGCACGCGCCGCTTCGACGGCAGCGTTCAGCGCGAGCAGGTTGGTCTGGAACGCGATCTCGTCGATCGTCTTCACGATCTTCGTCGTGGCGTCGGATGACTGCTTGATGCGGGCCATCGCACCGGCCAGTTCCTTCACACCCTCGTCGCCCTTCTCCACGGCCGCCTGCGCGCCTTCGGACAGCGACTTGGCGCTCGTCGCCGACTGCGACGACTGGTGCACCATCGCCTCGATCTCCTGCAGCGAGCTCGAGATCTCCTCGATGGCGGCGGCCTGCTCGCTGGTGCCCTGCGCGAGCGACTGGCTCCCGGTGGCGATCTGACCAGCGGCGGATGCGACTTGTTCGGTGGAGGCGGAGATGCCGGACAGCGCATCTTCGAGGTTCGCGACCGCTGTATTGATGGAGTCCTTGATCTTCGCGTGGTCGCCGGCGTAGTCGCCGGTCACGCGGGCCGTGAGGTCGCGCTCCGCCACGCGCTCGAGCACGCCCGCGGCTTCGTTCACGGGCTTGATGACGGCGTCGAGCAGTTCGTTGACGCCGCGCACGATGTCGCGATAACCGCCCTGGAACTGCTCCGCGTTGCCGCGCGTGCTCAAGCGGCCCTCGACGGCGGCCTGCGACAGCATCTTGGCTTCTTCGACCAGGCCGCGCACCGCGTGGATGGTCTTGGCGAGCGCCGGGGAGATCTCATCCTGGTTGTCCTTGGACGTGATCTTTGCACTCAGATCGCCGGCGGCGATCTGCTGCATCGTGCCGACCACGTTGTGCTGCAAGTCGTCGGCGAACGCGTCGAGCGTCTGCGCCATCACGCCGATCTCATCGGCGCGCGCCAGCCGCAGGCGCGTGCCCAGATGGCCGCGGCCGAGTTCCTTGAGCGCGTCGACGCCGAGCAGCAGCGGCTGCGAGATGCTGCGCGCGAGGAGCACGCCGAGCGTGACCGCCAGCAGCACACCGAGGATCATCGCGACGAGCAGGATGGTGCGCGCGGTCGACGCGGCGCGGTCGCCGGCGATGGCCGCTTCCGCTCCGGCCTTGACGTTGAGCTCGACGACCTTGTTGAGCGCACTCTCGGCCGCCGAGAAGGACTCGCCCATGGTCGCCAACGAGAATCGACTCATCGCGTCATACTTGGCGGGCGTCCTGTTCTTCTCCCAGTCCTTCACGACGACGACGTAGTCGTCATGGTCCTTCAGCCATTTCTGCCACTTCGGGACGAAGTCCTTCCACAACGCCGCTTCTACGGCGTCCTGCGGGAGCGCCTCGTACGCCTTCAAGTTCTGGTCGATGACCTTCTTCTTGGCGGCGAAGCGGTCATACGCGTCCTGCCGCTCCTTTTCACTCGCCACCGTCGACAGCAGCGCATTCTCGGAGCCGTCGATGGCCGACTGCGCCTCGCTCAGGTTCAACAACGCCTCGACGCTGGGCAGGCGATTCTTCGACACGTCCGACAGGTGCCCGTTCATCGTGTTCAGCTGCAGGATCCCTACGATCCCGATGAGCGCCGCGATCGCGGCCACCACCAGGAACCCGCCGACCAGCTTCGGTCCGACCTTGACGTTGTCTAACACGGGATTCTCCAGAATCGACTATGTGTGGTACTGCGCGAACATCCCCATCCGCTTGAGATCCGGCGGAATGTCTGACGTATCGGCGGCGTGCAAGGGGAAGTACAACGGTTACCAACAGCCGTACAGGAACTGGACGACTGCGTTGCGTTCATTGTGGACAGGCGCGGGGCGGACGATACCGAAGGCATCCGGAAGAGTCGTCCTTATCTCCAGCCCCGCGTCCGATGCCATCCTCTCACCGCCCGCTGCGAGCCCTGCAAGTGCTCGCCACGCTTTCCGTGATGGTCGCGCCCGTGCTGCGTGCGCAGCTCGCCGTCACCGCCGATGTCGCCACCAACTCGGCCTACATGTGGCGCGGCACCACGATGACGAACCGGCTGGTCCTGCAGCCGGACGTGATCGCGACCCTTGGCACACACGGCTGGACCTTCCTCGCGGCGGCCAACGCCAACGTCGAGCCCTCGCGCTACAGCGGCGCGCTCGACATCAGCGAACGCGGCGGCACGGCGGCCGGCGTGGCGGAAGTGGACCTGTGGGCAGAGGTGACGCACGGGCTGGGGATCGCGCAGCTCACGTTCGGCACGCTCCGCTACGTGTTCCCCAACAGCGGCGGGCTCACGGCCGCCCAGAACACGCTCGAGGTGTACGGGCGGGTCGCGCTCGACGCCCCGCTCGCGCCCACGGTACAGATATGGTATGACACGTGGCGTGTGAACGGCACGTACGCTGAGGTCTCGCTCGCGCAGGACGTGCAGCTGTTCGCGCTGCCATTCCATTTCGCGGCGCTGCAGGGCATCAACGTGAGCCAGACGTACGACGCGCGCGAGAACCAGGGCTACTTCGCGCGGGGCGGCTTCACGCATACCGACGTCTCGGTCGGCTCGTCCGTGGCGATGGGCACGGTCACGGCGACGCCCTCGGTACACCTGCTCTTCGCCGGCGACCCGAAGACGCGCGCCATCTCGCCGGTCCGCGAGGTCTCGAGCAAGCTCTGGTTCGGCGTGTCGTTCGGGTGGAGCCACAAGTTCGACACACCGGCGGCGAACACGGGCGCCGCGGCGGCCGCGAACACCGTCAAGCCCTGACGCGCGGGGGCCCGGGCGCCAGACCTGGCGCTCGGGAAGCCCGCACCTGAACAACACGGTTCCCCGCCCCGTAAGGGAGGCGTAGGTTAGGCCACGGTCGTTCGACCGAACGCCGCCCCCTTCCGGGAGATCCCGATCTTGCGTCGCGCCCACTCGTTTGTCGTTCTCACGGCGATCGCCGCCTTGCTGCCGCACGCGGCCATCGCGCAGGCCGCGCCCTCCCCGTTCGACGCGCTGCACTTTCGCGAGATCGGACCGGCCGCCACGGGCGGTCGCATCCACGATCTGCAGATCGACCCGCAGAACCCCGCCGTGCTGTATGTGGGAACGGCCTCCGGCGGCATCTGGAAATCGGCAAACAACGGCGTGACGTGGAAGGACATCTTCGCCGGCCAGCCCGACAACACGTTCGGCGCGCTCGCGATCTTCGCCGGGGACTCGAAGATCGTCTGGGCGGGGTCGGGCGAACAGAACAACCGGCAGAGTTCCTCGTGGGGCGGCGGCGTGTATCGCTCCACCAACGGCGGCGACACGTGGACCTACCTCGGCCTGCACGACACGCGCTCCATCGGGCGCGTAGTGCTGCATCCGACCGACGCGAACATCGCGTATGTGGCCGCCGTCGGGAACCTGTGGCGCGGCAACCCCGACCGCGGCGTGTTCAAGACGACCAATGCGGGGCGCAGTTGGACGAAGGTGCTGTTCGTGGACACGCTCACCGGCGCCACCGACCTCGTGATGGATCCGCGCGACCCGAACGTATTGTACGCGGCCACGTATCAGCGGCTCCGCAAGGCGTACGGGTTCAACGGCGGTGGCCCCGGCAGCGCCATCTATAAGAGCACGGATGCGGGCGCCACGTGGAAGAAGCTGGAGAACGGTTTTCCCACCGGCGACAAGGGACGCATCGGCCTCGCGCTCGCGGCCTCGAAGCCCGACGTGCTCATCGCCACCATCGAACACGCGGGCGCCGGCGGTACGTACCGCACGGAGGACGCCGGCGCCTCGTGGAAGCGGATGAGCGGCACCAATCCGCGCCCGATGTACTACAGCAAGCCGACGATCGACCCGAACAACGACAAGCGCGTCTGGCTCCCGGGCACGTACATCGTGAAGAGCGAGGACGGCGGCGCCACGTTCGAGGAAGAGCCGACCTCGCCCACGTATGACGTCGGCCTCAAGACCGACCACCACGTGCTGCGTGTGGACCCAGCGAACTCGGCGCACATCTATGTGGTGGGCGACGGCGGGCTGCACGAGAGCTTCGACATGGGGAAGACGTACATCCGCGTGAACAACATCCCCGTGGGGCAGATCTACCGCATCGCCGTGGACGACCGCGATCCCTATTGGATCTACGCGGGCTTCCAGGACAACCACTCGTTCATGGGACCGAGCGCCACGCGGCACTGGCTGGGCATCCTGAACCAGGACTGGCTCGAGATCGGCTTCAGTGACGGCACCGGCAAGGCGGTGGACAAGAACGACTGGCGCAAGGTGTATTCGAGTTCGAGCGGCGGGAATCTCTCCGTCGTCGATCCCGTCACCGGCGACGTGATGGGCATCACGCCGCGCGCACCGGCGGGCGAGCCGCCGTACCGCTTCGACTGGGACGCTCCCGTGATGGCGTCGCGTCACACGGCGGGCACGGTGTTCCTGGGCGGCAACCGGCTGTTCACCTCGAAGGACTTCGGTTCCACGTGGGCCCGCAGCCCCGACCTCACGCGCCAGATCAACCGCGACACGCTCGTGATGATGGGCGTGGTGAACCGCGATATCCGCCTCTCACGCAACGACGGCGACGCCATCAGCGAGATCTCGAACATCGCCGAGTCGCCGATCGATCCGAAGATCCTCTGGGTGGGCACGGACGACGGCAACGTGCAACTCACCGTGGACGGCGGTGCCACGTGGAAGGAACTGAGCGGCAACATCCGCGGCGTGCCGGGCGGCACGTTCGTGGGAAAGATCGTCGCGTCGGCGTCGGCGCGCGGCACGGCGTACGTGGCGTTCGACGCGCACCGCGACGGCGATTTCGCACCGTACCTGTATCGCACCACCGACTTCGGCAAGACATGGGCGCCGGCGATCGCGGGGCTTCCCGGCGACGACGCGAGCATCCGCGGGCTCGCGGAGTATCCCGGGCGCGCCAACGTGCTGTTCGCGGGCACGGAGCGCTCGCTGTTCGTGACGCACGACAGCGGCGCGCATTGGACGAAACTCGCCGCGAACCTGCCGACCACCCGCTACGACGACATCGTGATCCAGCCGCGAACGAAAGATCTCGTGCTCGGCACACACGGCCGCAGCATCTGGGTGCTCGACGACGCGTCGCCGATCGCGGAATGGACGCCGGCCATCGCGGCCAAGCGCGCCCATCTCTTTGCCGTGCCGCGCGCCACGCTGATGCTGTACTGGGAAGACGTCTCGAACATGGACCACTACTTCTTCACGGCGGAGAATCCGGCGGAGGGTGCGGCGTTCACGTACCATCTGGCGCAGCCCGCACAGTCGGTGAAGCTGCGCGTCACGACGTCCACGGGAACGATGGTGCGCGACGTGATGGGCGCGACCACGGCGGGCGTGCTCCATCGTGTGAACTGGGACCTTCGCTTCGCCGCGCCCACGGGCACCGGCCGCAGCGGTGGCGGTGGAGGCGGTGAGGAAGGTGGAGGCGGCGGCGGGCCGGGATCGCAGAAACCCGGCGTGATCCAACTGCCGGTTCCGTCGCACGACATCGCGACACGCGGTGCGATGGTGGCGCCGGGCACATTCAAGGTCACGCTGGAAGTAGACGGCGCGGCCGTGGAGTCGCGCACGTTCACCGTGCGCGCCGATCCGGCGTCGCGCGCGACGCTCGCCGAGCATAAGGCACGCGAGGCGTTCGTGGTGGAAGTGGCGGCGCTCCAGTCCAAGGTGGAGGCGATGGGGACGGCGCTCACCGCGAAGCGCACGGCCGCCGCAGGTGACGAGGCGGCGCGCCTGCAGGCGATCGAGACGCGACTGCTCGGTGGCGGCGGACGCGGTGGGCGTGGCGGGGCTGGCGGCGGGGCCGGTGGTCCTGGCGGCGGCCGCGGCAACGCGGTGCAGCCCGTTCGCACGCGCCTTGGCGGGCTGCAGAACGTCTATCTCAGCTCGGGCGCACGCACGGGCACGGTCGCGCCGCCCACGGGCGCGATGCGCGCGACGCTCGCCGAGGTGAAGGCCGACCTCGCAGCCATCGAGCGAGAGATCGCCGGGAAGCCGGCGGGCAAGCCGGCAACGAAGACACCGAAGTAAGCGGGACGCAAAGGCAACGGCGGGCGTGACCGATCG
>CAIRBD010000255.1 GCA_903876745.1 uncultured Gemmatimonadota bacterium | reverse complement strand
GGTGAACACCACGCACCGGTACGACCTGCACACGGTGGAGGTTCCGTACGTCGCACAGAAGTTCCTCTCGCCGGACGGACTGTCCGGCACGGGCCTTTCGGCGCGCCGCAGCTTCACCGGGCTTGGGTTCACGCACGAACTGATCGTGAGCTGGGTGGACCGCTTCGGCGACCCCACCGATTCCCTTACCGCAGCATCGAAGCCGAGCAAGTTCCTCGACGGCATGGGGTACGCGGCGCGCCTTCGCAACGTGCGCCGGCTCTCCCGCGCGGCGGAGCTCGAACTCTCGGCAAGCGCCGTCACCGGCAAGCGCCCCACGTGGACCGGATTCACCGACGCGCACGGCGTGAACGCCGTGAACGCCCGGCAGACCCTGCTGGGCGCCGACGCGGCGTTCCGATGGAGCGGCACCGGGCCGGTCGCGCGGACGTTCCTGCTGCAGGGCGAGTGGATGCGCCAGCTGAACGACAAGTCGTGGCTGGCGAATCCCTCGGCGGCCAACGCACCGACGATCCGCGACTTTGACGGCGGCTACCTCTTTGCTCGGTGGCAGCTGGCGCGCCGCACGTTCGTCGGCGGCCGGTGGGACGCGGTGCAGGACCCCTCCGCGCGGGGGGCGCGCCTCACGTCGGGCACGGCGGACGTCGAGTGGCTTCCATCCGCGAACGCCAAGGTGATCGCCGGCATCGAACGGCGGCAGACCGGGCGCCTGCCCTCGGAGGACCGCGTCCTGATCCGGGCCGCTTTCACCGTAGGCACGCACACCGCCCACGACTGAGGCCGGGGGCCGGGGGCCGCCTCGGCCCCCGGTGGGACGTCGTCAGCGCGGAGTATGGCTTTCTGCGCCTTTCTGGGGTACTATCGCTGTCATGACCGTGTTCGCCTCCCTGCGCCGGATCCCTCCGGCCGCCCGACGAATCGCCGCGCTCGCCCTGCTGCTGCTGCAGGGTGCGCTGGTGATATCGCCGTTGTGGGAGCCGGCCGGTACGGTCTCGTTGGTGACGCACATCGAAGAGACCGGCGCCAGGCACTTCGACGTGCACGACGACGCCACGTGCGCGGTGTGCCAGTGGCGGCTGCTCGACTCGGCGCCCTCGGCGCCGGCCTTCCTGCTTGACGCACTCGTGCAGCGGCACGCGGTGCCAGTGGACGCATACACGCTGGGCGCCGTGCGCGAACAGTCGCACGGCACACGCACACGGGCACCGCCGACCCTCGGCTGAGCATTGTCCGGCGTTCGCGCCGGCCCCCCGTGATTCGTTCGGTGCGCGAACTCGCGCCACCGATCTCAGGACCTCGACAGGATTTCCATGCGCCCATCGTTCTCGGTGGTCGCACTGGTTCTATTGGCCAGTGCGGCATCCGCCCAACAGACCGCCCCGCGCGGCGTCGACACGCTTCGGCTGTCGCGCCATCAGGCGGTGACGAGCGCCCTGCTCGCCAACCCGCAGCTCGACATCGCGCGCGAACAGACCGAGCAGGTGCGCGCCCAGCGCGTGAGTGGGCTCGGCATCGGCGACCCGATGCTCAGCCTGTCGCTCGACTCCGTCACGGCGTTCCACAACGCCGGCTCGGCGCCGTCACGGCCGCTCGCCGTCGGCTTCGTGATCCCGTTTCCGGATAAGCTGCGGCTCCGCAACCGCATCGGCGTGGAGAACATCCGCGCGTCGGAGTCGTCGTTCAAACTGCAGCAGCAGTTGATCGCCTCGGCGGCAGGGCGGGCGTACGATTCGATGCTCGTCGCGCGGCAGCACCGGCGCGATCTGCTCGACGCGCGCGATCTGGCGGCGGCGTTCCTCAAGCGCACGCAGGCGCGATTCAACGCGGGCAGCGTGCCCCGCCTCGACGTGATCAAGGCGCAGGTGGACGTGGCGCAGGCGGAGAACGATCTCATCGCGAACTCGCGCGACGTGACCAACGCCGACGCCGCGCTGAACCGCGTGCTCGGCCGCTCGCTCAGTCTGCCCATCCAGCCCACGGATTCGCTGACGGCGCCGATGCCGCTCCCCGACCTCGACGCCGTGGAGCAGCTCGCGCTGCGCGGTCGCCCCGAGTTGACGGCGCTCGAAGCGCAGCTGCGGGCGGCACAGGCCAACTCGAAGCTGACGCGTGAGTCGTCGATCGCGCCCGACATCCTGCTCGGCGCGGGGCGCGACCTCGCGGCGG
>CAIRBD010000254.1 GCA_903876745.1 uncultured Gemmatimonadota bacterium | reverse complement strand
GGCCCATTCGCCGATCACCCAGTCGAGGTCCTTCGCGTGCGCGCGGAACGACTCGAGCGAGTTGTCGTTCCAGTTCACGAAGAAGCCGGCGACGATGCCCGGCCGGTCGACGTTGGCATTGAACGCACGCACGGGCGGCACGACCTCGGCGGCGCGGTTCTTCACGACGCGCAGCGATTCGGGGCGCGTCGCCGTCGGTGTGGGATGCTGGGCGAGCGCGGCGACGAGCCGTTCGTGCGCGGCGTTCTGCCGTGCCGCGAGACGGGGGTCGGTGAAGCGCGCGTGCGGTTTGGGTGCGCCGACCTTCTTGGTCGCGTCCTGCAGCGTGGGGAGCGCCTGCGGGATGGTGAACGAGATGGCGATGCCGAGCGCGAACAGGGTCGTCAGCACGCCCACGAGCACGGTGGCGCGACGGATGCGTCGCCAGCGTTTTCCGCTGGGATCGTGAAAGACGGAGGCGTCGGGGGAGGGCGGGAGCATGGCGGGGGTGAGACAAAGGTAGCGCGGGGGGGCATCCCCTTGCCATAAGCGATGGACCGGGAATAACTTACTTGGCTACCATCACCAGATCTCCAGCCGGCGTTCGACCGCCATGAAGGGGGTAGATTCAGTTTGTCGGAAGTCATCATCCATGACGACGAGAACTTCGAGCGGGCCCTGAAGCGCTTCAAGAAGAAGTGTGAGAAGGCGGGCGTGCTCTCGGACCTCCGGAAGCATCGGCATTACGAAAAGCCGAGCGAAAAGCGCAAGCGCAAGATGAACGCAGCGATGCGCAAGAACCGCCGTACGCGGTCCTCCTAACGTGGGACCGATGTCCAGCGATATCGCTCTCGGCTGCACGTTCGGTCGCCTCGCCCGCAAGGAGCTCGGCGCGAAGACGTGAGTGCCCAGGTGTCGCAGGTCGAACCAGCCCGAACGAGCGATCTCGATCGCCCGCTCGGGCTTTTTCGCATCCCCCACGCTGATGCCGCGGGAGCGGTAGGACTCGCGCACGCCCTCGGCGTGCTCGAGTTCGGTCGCGTGCTCGAGGTGGTCGCGGGCTACGCGTCGAATGGAGCGGGCGCGGCGCTGGTGCGCTCGCTCGCGCCATCCGCGGACCGCGCGGCGATCGTCGACGAGCACCGGCGCGTGGAGGCGATGCGCGCGCTCGTCACTGGCCCCGGCGGCTGGACGGGGGAGCCGATTCCCGAGCTCGCGGCGGCGTTGGCGCGGCTGCGCGTTCCGGGTATCGGGTGGACCGGGGCGGAGCTGCGCGCGGCGGTGACGCTGCTCGTGTCGTCGCGGCGCACGAAGGACGCGCTCGCCGACGATTCGCGCGCCGAGGGCGTGCTCGCGCCACTCGCGCCGATCGCTGAACAGCTGGTGCGCGACCCGGCCATCGAGCGCGAGATCGACCGCGTCATCACCGACGAGGGCGAGGTGCGCGACGACGCGTCGCCGTTGCTGCGCCGCTTGCGCCGGGAACTGCGCGGCGCCGAGGCCGATCTCGTGCGGCTGCTCGAGCGGCTCATGGCGAAGCTCGAGAACAACCACCGCGTGGACGATGCGTCGGTGACGCTGCGCAACGGTCGCTACGTGATCCCGGTGCGGCGCGAGGGGCGCAGCGCGGTGGGCGGGATCGTGCACGACACGTCGAGTTCCGGCGGCACGGTGTTCGTGGAGCCGCCCGCCGCCGTGGAAGCGGGGAACCGCATCCGCGAGATGGAGGCGGAGGAACTGCGCGAGACGGACCGCATCCTGCGCGAAGTCACCGAGCAGCTGCGCCCGCACCGTGACGCGCTGCTGCTGACGCTCGACGCGCTGGCGACGTTGGATTCGCTCGCCGCGCGTGCACGGTACGCCGTGGCGTTCGAGTGCGCGCCCGTGGTGCTGGCGCCGGAGGGGAACGGCTTCGCGGTCTTCAACGGGCGGCATCCGCTGCTGCTCGCGCGCGACCGCGACGCGGTCGTGCCGTTCGATCTCGTGATGGAGTACGACCAGCACACGTTGCTCGTGTCGGGGCCGAACACGGGGGGCAAGACGGTGCTGCTCAAGGCGCTCGCCCTGCTCTCGATGATGGCGCAGGCGGGGATCCCCGCGCCGGCCTCGGCGGAGACGCGGCTTGCCGTGTTCGACCGCTGCTTCGCCGACATCGGCGACGAGCAGAGCATCGAGGCGTCGCTCTCGACGTTCAGCGCGCACCTCAAGAACCTCACGGAGATCGTGCGCGAAGCGACCGCGCGGTCGCTGGTGCTCGTGGACGAACTCGGGTCGGGCACCGATCCCATCGAGGGCGCGGCGCTGGGCGGGGCGATCCTCGACGAACTCACGACGCGCGGCACGACCACCGTCGCGACGACGCACCTCGGCGCGCTCAAGGAACTCGCGCACGAAGTGCCCGGCGTGGTGAACGCGTCGCTGCAGTTCGACGCCGTGGCGCTCGCGCCCACGTACCGATTGGTGAAGGGGATCCCGGGGCGGTCGTACGGGCTCAGCATCGCGCGGCGGCTCGCCATGCCCGAGCACGTGCTGCAGAAGGCCGAGGCGCGGGTGCCGAGCAGTGAGCGCGACGTCGCGGCGCTCATCGAGGATCTGGAGCGGCGGCAGGGTGCGCTGAGCGACCGCGAGCGGAAGGTGGTGGTGCAGGATGCGGCGAACGTCGAGCGGTCGAAGCACGTGGACAAGCGCGAGCGCGCGCTCGCCGAGAAGGAGCGCGCCGTGGAGCGCGCGGCGCGCGCCGATACGCGGAAGTACCTGCTCGAAGCGCGGCAGGAGATCGAGCGCACCATCCAGGCGCTGAAGGCGGCCGGCGCCGAGCAGATCGAGGCGATGGGCGTGGAGGCGCGTCGGGTGACGGAGCGTCGCGCCGCCGAGGAAGGGGCGCGTGTGGCGGCGCTCGACGAGACCTCGCGCCTCGAGGCCGAGCGCGCCGTGCGGCGCGAGCCCGGTGACGCCGGGCCGGTGGAGGTGGGCGCCGTCGTGACGCTGGCCACGCTCGGCGACAAAGCCGGCACGGTGCTCGAGATGCGCGGCAGCGACGCCGTGGTGGCCGTGGGTGCGCTGAAGCTCACCGTGCCGCTCGCGACGCTGCGGCGCACGTCGCGCAAACGGCTCGAGCCGGTGGAACGCGCTGTGGCGATGACCGGGGACGAGCCCGAACTGCACGTGCAGCGCGACGTGGATGTGCGCGGCGTGCGGGTGATGGAGGTCGACGACCTTGTGCTGCAGGCGCTCGACGACGCCGTGCGCGCCGATCTCAGCACCATCACGGTGATCCACGGCAAGGGCACCGGCGCGTTGCGCGAGCGGGT
>CAIRBD010000253.1 GCA_903876745.1 uncultured Gemmatimonadota bacterium | reverse complement strand
GACATCGCCGACGATGGCGAGGACGGTGTTCGACGGCCGGTAGAAGTTGCGGTAGAAGCCCAGCAGATGGTCGCGGGTGAGCGCGCGCAGGCCGGCCTCGTCGCCCATGCGCCAGCGGCGGATGCGGTGCCGGTCGTGGAGCAGTTCGAACAGCGTCTCGGTGGCGAGCGCGGGCGGATTGTCGCGCTTGCGCTTGACCTCTTCGATGATCACTTCGAGTTCGCGCGCGAGTTCGCCGGCGTCGATCAGCGAGTGCGCGTACGCGTCGGCCTGCACGGCGAGGCCGGCGGCGAACCCGCTCGACGGCAGCACCGTGTAGTAGTGCGTGTGGTCGTAGATCGTGCCGGCGTTCAGATAACCACCGCTCGCCTTCGTCTCGCGCGCGATCTGTCCCACGCCGCGGTCGGGGGTGCCCTTGAAGTACATGTGCTCCAGCACATGCGCGATGCCGACGACGTCGTCGGTCTCGTCGAAGTAGCCGGCTTTGACGTACGTGACGATGGCGACGACCGGCGCGCGCGTGTCGCGTCGCACGAGCAGGCGCAGGCCGTTGGCGAGCGTCGTCCGCCGCACCGACTCGGGCGGGAGGACGTGATCGAGGAGGCGTTCGGTGGGCGTCATCGCTGCAGCGTGCGCCAGCGGAGCGCCGCGCATCCGATGATCCAGCCGGCCGCGCCGTAGCCGAGCACGAGCCAGAGGAGCGCCGCGTCAAGCGGCTTGCCGTCGTACAGCGCGGTGCGGGTAAGGTCGAGGGCGTGGGCCGGCGGCAGCACGCGGGAGACGGCGACGAGCCAGCCCGGCGTCACGCCCTGCCCCGCGGCCGCGATCGCCTGCGACGCCGTCCCCGCGAGATACAGGAACGCGAGCACGGGTCCGTCGTGGCGGATCAGCGCACCGAGCGCGAAACCGACGCCGCCGACGAGCACCCAGGTGAGCGCCGCCGCCGCCATCGCGCTCAGCACGGACTGTTGCACGGTCGTCAGCCCCCACGCCCAGGTGAGCGCACCGAACAGGAGCACGAACGCGACGCCATGCACGACGTACTGTTGCGCGTAGAACGCGACAACGGAGACGGGTTTCGAGAACAGGAAACGGAAGTAGCCCTTCTCGCGGTCGGCGGAGATGACCCCCGACGTGGCGAAGAACGCGCCGAGCGGCAGGAACAGCGCCACGGACTGCTGGAAAAGCTGCTTCGCGAGCGCGACGCCCTGCGGCGACGACCAGAAGGCGGCGTCCATGTCGCGCGACATCGCGAGGCGCGGGAACCCCGCGATGAAGACGATCATCGCGAGCGGCAGGAGCGCGCGCGACACGACGTAGTCCGCGAGCTGGTGGCGTGCGTAGGCGGCGAGGGGAGCGTTCATCAGTCGCCGTGCCCCACGGAACTGTGGAAGGCCTGTTCGAGCGCGCTCTCGCGCGGCGTCATCGAGGCCAGCAGCGCGCCCTCGGCGATGGCGGCGGCGATCCCGGCGTTGAGCGCCACGAGTTCCATCGGCGGCACGTCGACGTCGCCGCCCGCGTCGATGGACGCGCCGTCGAGATGCGCGACGAACAGCGCCGCGCCGGCCGCGGCGCGCAGGCGGTACGCCATGCGGTCGGCGGCGTCGCCACCCTTCATCGTCACGACACGCTGGATGCGCCCGCGGTCGATGATGGCCACGCGGTCGGCGAGTCGCTCGAGTTCGTCGAGATTGTGCGATGCGATGACGATGGCGCGGTCGGCGCGGCGCATGGCGCCGACGAAGTCGCGGAACTTCTGCGTCCACACGGGATCGAGTCCGTGCGTGGGTTCGTCGAAGATCACGACGCGCGCGTCGAGCAGCAGCGCCTGCGCGAGTCCGACGCGCTGGAAGTTCCCCTTCGACAGCGCGCGCAGGCGCTTGCCGCGGTGCTCGGCGATGGCGAGCGCCTCGATGACGCGGTCCACCTCGGACGTCACACGATCGGCGGGCACGCCCGACAGCCGCGCGAGGCGGGCCAGGGCGTCCTGCACCGTCCACGTGGGTGGAAGCGCCATCAGCTCGGGCACGTAGCTCACGCCGTAGCGTTCCACGAACGTGCGTGGCGCGAGACCGTCGATCCGCACGGTGCCGGCGGTCGGCCGCACGAAGCCGAGCAGGAGGGCGAGCAGCGTGCTCTTCCCCGCCCCGTTGGGCCCGGCGATGCCGAGCACTTCGCCGGCGGCGATCTCGAGCGAGACGTCGAGCACGGCGTCGACGCGCCGCCCGAGCAGGGACGCGTACGTCTTGGCGACGCCGTCGAGGACGATCACGGTGTGTCCCGTGGAGGGAGTGCAGTCACGGGCGCGCGGATCTGCTCAGCCGACGATGCGCAGCAGGCCGGCGTCCGCGCTGTCGCGGATGAAGCTCTCGGCGTCGGCGGCGGAGATGAGCCGCCCGGTGAGCGAGAATCCGCGGCGGGCCTCGCTCTGCATGAACTCGGCCGCCGTCTCCCACACCGTGGCCGATTCCTGGCGCATGCCTTCGACGATGTCCTCCCACGTGCCTTCGAACTCGCGGCCGCTTCGGCTCACGACCTTGTGCGCGACGGGCTTCGCGAGGTCGGCG
>CAIRBD010000252.1 GCA_903876745.1 uncultured Gemmatimonadota bacterium | reverse complement strand
CTCCCCCTCGGTCTTCTCATTGAACCAGCCACGCAACAAGGCTAGGTTTAGAGGCTATGTCCACGACCGGCCACTCCGTCCCCGTCAACACGTTCCGCGTCATCACCGGAACGGGCAACACCGCACTCGCCGAGGGCATCGCGGCGTACCTCGGCGTGCCGCTGTGCAAGGCGACCACCAGTCGCTTCGCCGACGGTGAGGTGTTCGCCCGCATCGACGAGAACATCCGCGGTGCCGACGTGTTCATCGTCCAGTCCACCAACCCGCCCGCCGAGAACGTGATGGAGCTGCTGCTCCTCATCGACGCGGTGCGCCGCGCCTCCGCGGCGCGAGTCACGGCGGTGATCCCGTACTTCGGCTACGCCCGGCAGGACCGCAAGGACCAGCCGCGCGTGGCCATCGGCGCCAAGCTGATGGCGCGCATGATCGAGTCGGCCGGCGCGAACCGCGTGCTCGGGCTCGACTTTCACGCACATCAGCTGCAGGGGTTCTTCGACGTCCCCGTCGACCACATGTACGCCGCGCCTGTGTTCACGGCGCACTATCGCAAGAAGAACCTGCAGAACCTCGTCGTCGTCGCCCCCGATGTGGGCAGCGCGAAGATGGCGCGCGGGTTCGCCAAGCGCCTCAACGGCTCGCTCGCCATCATCGACAAGCGCCGGCCCTCCGCCAACGTCGCCGAAGTGGTGAACGTCGTCGGTGAGGTCGAAGGGATGGATTGCCTCATCCCCGACGACATGATCGACACCGCCGGCACCGTGAGCGAAGCGGCGCGCGCCCTCAAGGCGCTCGGCGCGAATGACATCTACGTCTGCGCCACGCACGCGCTCCTCTCCGGCCCCGCCGTCGAGCGCCTGTCGAACGCGCCCATCAAGGAAGTCGCTGTCACCAACTCGATCTCACTCCCCGAGTCGCGGATGTTCCCGCAACTCACGATCCTCAGCGTGGCCGAGCTCCTGGGCAAAGCCATTCGCTACACGCACGCCGATCAAAGCGTGAGCTCCCTGTTCGACTGAGCACTGTTGCAGTTGCAGTTGCAGTTGTAGTTGTAGTTGTAGTTGCCGTTCACGGTTGACCGTGAACCGTCTACCGTTAACCGTCAACGTCAGTAGTAGTTGCCGTTGCAGTTCGCCCCGCCGGGCCGGCGAATGTCCGGGCACCCACGTTGGGCGCAGTTCCAGACCAGAGGCAGTTCAGATGGCTACCGCAAATCTCTCCGCCAAGAAGCGCGTCGCAGTCGGCAAGGGCGTGGCCCGCAAGCTCCGCACCGCCGGCGAAGTCCCCGCGATCATCTACGGGCACGGCCGTGAGCCGCAGGCCCTGTCGCTCAATACGTTCGACCTCGAGAAGATGCTCTCGAAGATCTCGTACCGCACCACCGTCATCGAGCTCGACGTCGAGGGCGCGATGGCCCGCACGCTGATCCGCGAGATCCAGCGCCACGCGTTCAAGCGCCACGTACTGCACGTCGACTTCCAGGAACTGGTCGCCGGCGAGAAGGTCACCGTGAAGGTCCCGCTCGTGTTCGTCGGCACCCCCGACGGCGTGCGCGTGGGCGGCGGCATCCTCGAGACGGCGATGCGCGAGCTCACGCTCACCTGCGATCCGGCCGACATCCCGAACCACATCGACGTCGAAGTGACGCCGCTGACGATCGGCCACTCGCTCCACGTGTCCGACCTCAAGATCCCCGCCGGCGTGCTCGTGCTCGACGACGCCAACGCGACCGTCTGTCTCGTCGCCGTGCCGAAGGCCGTGGTCGAAGTCGTCGCCGAGGAAGGCGCCACGACGGCGGCCGAGCCCGAAGTCATTCGCAAGGCCAAGGCGGATGAGGAAGCCGCCGAGGGCGACGCGAAGGCCAAGTAAGCCTCTTACCTGCGATCGCGGTGAAGGTCATCGTCGGCCTCGGCAACCCGGGGCGCGAATATGCCGGAACCCGTCACAACGTCGGCTGGTGGGTCATCGACCACCTGGCCGACGTTTGGCGTTTCGACGGCTGGAAGAAGGACCACGAGGCGCTCATCGCCACGGGGACTGTCGGCACGACCAAGGTGCGGCTCGTGAAGCCGCAGACATTCATGAATCTCAGCGGCGAGGCGGTGCGTCACTACGCCCGCCGCCCCTTCTTCGCCATCGCCAACGACCTGTTGGTGGTGGCGGACGAAGTCGCCTTTCCCGTGGGCCGCTATCGTTTTCGCCCGAAAGGTTCGGCCGGCGGCCACAACGGGCTCAAGAGCATCGAGCAGCACCTGCACACGCAGGAGTACGGCCGGTTGCGCGTGGGCGTCGGCCCAGCCGAGGAGCAGCGGTCGGTGGGTGTGCTGAAGGACTACGTGCTCGGCGACTTCGGCAAGACCGAGGCGGTTTCGGTGCGGGAACTGATCCCGGAACTCGTCGCGGGCATCGAGATGTGGCTCGGCAAAGGGATGCTCGAGGCGATGAACAGATTCCCCGGGAAAGGAAAAGCTACTGACGTTGACGGTTGACGGCT
>CAIRBD010000251.1 GCA_903876745.1 uncultured Gemmatimonadota bacterium | reverse complement strand
GCCCCAGAGTGGCTCGCCGCCGGGTGGCCCGCCCCCGCGCGGGCGCCCGCTCGACGATATGGTGCGGACGCAGCTCTCGCGCGTGCTTCGCACGCAGGTGGGCCTGACCGAGTCCCAGCTGCAACGCGTGCAGGACCTCAACACACGCCTCGACGGCCAGCGCCGGCAGTTCAACCAGGATGAGTCGCGCGTACGGCAGTCGCTACGCGATGAAGTGATGATGGGCGACTCGACGCGCAACGCGACGGTCGGCGAATTGCTCGACCGGTTGATCCGTATCGAACGCCAGCGCAGCGATCTCTTCGAGCAGGAGCATCGCGAACTCGCGCAGTTCATGACGCCGATGCAACGCGCGAAGTACATGGGAGTGCAGGAAGCGGTACGGCGCCGCGTGCAGGAACTGCTCGCCGAGCAACAGGGAGATCAACAGGAACCACCGGGGCGCGGGCGCGGTGGACCAAACCGCAAGCGTCCGGAGCCGTGAGCGTCGTCCTAACGTTTCGCTGTCGTCGGCCGTCCATTGCATGAAGGCACGTGACACGCGAGTGCCGCGGTGCCCGAATCATCTTCGAGGGAGAATCCTATGCAACGCACGATGATCCGTGTCGCAGGTATGGTGGCTCTCAGCGCGGCCGGCGTGCTCGCGCAGGGTGGCGGTCAGCCGCCGCGTCCTGCGACCGCTGCCCCGCAGCCGTCCAACCAGATTCGCGTGTTGCGCGGCCAAGCGGGCGAACCCGGCGGGCCGGGCGCTCGCGGCGTGCAGATGCGTGAACGCATGACGCAGATGCTGAAGGAACGGGTCGGTCTCACCGACCAGCAGATCACCAAGCTTCAGGAGACGCGCAAGAAGTACGCGGAGAAGCACCGCGTGCTCGCCGATCAGGCGCGCGACATCCGGATGGGATTGCGCGACGAGATGATGCGTCCCGATTCGGCACGCGCCTCGCAGCTGACCGCGCTGCTCGATCGTGAGACGGCGCTCGGCCGTACGCGGCTCGAGTTGCGTGAAGCGGAGCAGAAGGAACTCGCGACGTTCCTGTCGCCGATCCAGCGCGTGAAGCTCGGCGCGGCCGCGGGGATGATGCGGCAGCGGATGATGGGCGGACGTGGCATGGGTCCTGGTGGGGGCCGCGGCGGAATGGGTCGCGGGCAGGGCAGGCAAGGCGGGCAGATGGGCCCGGGCGGTCAGGGGATGGGACAGATGCGCGGGCAGGGCGGGCAGGGCATGGGGCGTATGCCCGGGATGGGCGGCATGGGGCAGGGCCGCCAAGGCGGAATGATGGGTCCGGGCGGGATGGGCGGACAGATGGGCCCGGGCGGCATGGGCGGGCAGATGGGTGACATGCCGATGGGTCCTCCGGGCGGTCAGCCGCAGCGCATGGGCCCGCCGAACGGACAGATGCGTCGCATGCCGCCTCCGGCCGCCGACTCGACCAAGAAGAAGCCGGAGAACTAGGCGCCATCACTGGAACGCGTCTCACGCCGTCACTAGCTTCCCGCTGGTGACGGCGTGCGGCGTTTCAGGGTTCCTGCCGCGGCGTCTTCGCACGGTGTGCTTGGTTGGCCGGGATGGCGGAACTGGCAGACGCACCAGACTCAAAATCTGGCGAGGGCAACCTCGTGTGGGTTCGATTCCCACTCTCGGCATGGAAACGACGAAGGGCCGGCGATCACTCGCCGGCCCTTCGTCGTTCACGCACCGCACGCCACCGTTACTTCGCGAGGTCGCCGATCGCGCTTGCCAGCATGTGCGCCTTCGGCGCGTCGCTCGAAGCGCGCGCGTCCTGATGCAGTTGCGACGATAGCTTCGCGAGCGCGTCCTTTCGTGCCGCGCCCTGCAACTGTTCCGCCGAGGAAAGCCCCGCGCGGATGGATGCCAGTTTGTCGGACGCGTAGCCCTTCGACCGCTCGAGCTGGTCCACGTAGGCGCGCGTGAGTGCGAACGACGCCGGCCACACCATCTTCTGTTGCCCCTGCACGTTCAGGTACTCGTAGTGCACCGTCTTCGCCGCGTCGATCTCGTTCTGCGAGATGAAGCCGCTCGGCTGCAGTTCGAACACGTCGAGCCCGCGCGCGATCTCGGAACTGTACATGAAGCCGTTGTACCAGTACACCGACCACGAGCCGGCGCTCGCGCCGGCGCTCGACGTGTCGACGGGCCCGCGATCCATGAAGGCGATCTCCTTGGGGTGCGAGGCGTCGGTCCAGTCGAAGAGCGACACGCCGCCCTGATACCACGCCTGGATCATCACGTCGCGCCCGGGGATCGGCACGAGCGACCCGTTGTGCGCCACGCAGTTCTCGGCCGACGTCTGCGCCGCCGGCATCTTGTAATAGCTCTTGAACGAGAGCGACTTGCGGTCCTGGATCGTGAACAGCGCGTCGGCACCCCACTCGTAGTGGTCCGTCACGCGGCAACGAGGCGCTGATCCGCCGCCCCACTCGTCGCTGAAGAGCACCTTGGTGCCGTCGTTGTTGAACGTGGCCGAGTGCCAGAACGACATATTGGAATCTGCGGCGGCGTACACGCGCACCGGGTGCGCCACGTCGCGGATATCGAGTAGCACGCCGTAGCCACCGCACGCGCCGCCCGCCATGCCGACCGCCGGGTACACCGTGATGTCGTGACAAGATCGG
>CAIRBD010000250.1 GCA_903876745.1 uncultured Gemmatimonadota bacterium | reverse complement strand
CGGCGCACCGGCTGCCGGACGTGGCGGACGCGGCGGCCTTGCCGCGCTCGATTCAACGCAGCGGATGAAGTATCAGGAACGCCTGAGCGACATCAACACGAAGTACCCGCCGGCTCCACGCGCGAACGTGAAAGACCTCGCCGACCACATCGATTACGCGGTGAAGCTGATCGGCATCGACCATGTGGGGATCAGCTCGGATTTCGACGGCGGCGGCGGCATCGACGGCTACAACAGCGCCGCCGAGGCACTGAACGTGACGATCGAGCTCGTGCGGCGCGGGTACACGGAAGCGCAGATCACGAAGCTCTGGGGTGGCAACCTCCTGCGCGTGATGCGGGAGGTGGAGCAGGTCGCCCGCCGGGTGCAGGAGCAGAAGACGAAGTCGTAGACTGCCAGCGCCCCTCGCCGGGCCGTTCGCGCCGGCGCGTTGCTCCGTGAGCAGCGCGCCGTGCCGGACGAAGTCGCCCGGTCAGCGCTTCTTGGCGAGGATCGTGCCGCGGCAGGTGATGGCCCCGCAGTGGCAGGGGAAGCGCCGCTTGGCCGCCGGGGTGTGCCGTTCGTCGAGCAGGTACGCGTAGTCGTACGCGAGTTCCTCTCCCGGCTCGATGTCGTGGAGCGTCTCGATCCAGATGCGGCCGTGGTCGACCACGGCATCGCAGTTGGGCGCGCAGGAGTGGTTGATGAACCGCGCCTCGTTGCCGTCCACCGCCGCGTCGATGATCACGTCGTCGTCGATGGCGAACAGATACGTGTGATGGCGCTCGCCATCGACTTCCGGGTAGCGCGCCTCCGCCTCGGCCCACGTGAGGCGTTCACCGGCGTACTCGATGAGGCGCTCGCCCGCCGGGATGGCGTGCGTGGCGAAGGCACCGAGCCCCTGCATGGGCGATTCGCGGATCTCGAAGGGAAGCACCCCGGAAAAATACGCGCCCCGCGCGTTGTGCGCGGGGCGCGTTGGCCGGACCGGGGCGCCTGCCCCGGTCCGGGACGGGCTACTTCTTCTTCGCGGCGTCGCGGAGGATCGGCGTCTGGCCGTCGAACCCGAACTTGGCGTTGGCGCCCTTCTCGAGCGCGGCGATGATCTCCTTGGTGGACGTCAGCGGCGCCGTCACCGTCACGCGGCGAGCAAGCAGGTCCTTGTCGCGCACGTCGATCACGTAGTCATACCAGCGGCGCACCTCGGAGATGATGTCCTTGACCGGCTGGTTGGTGAAGATCAGTGAATCGCTCGCCCATGCGAACGCGTCGGTCACGGCCTCGGCCGTCGGCGCGCTCATCGTGCCGTCCTTGGCCACCGAGATGAACTCGCCGGCGTTGAGCGTCTTCTCGTTCTTCTCCTGCTTTACGAGCACGGAACCCTTCGTCACCTTGACGAGCACGTTCTCGTCGGTCGGGTACGACCGCACGGCGAAATCGGCGGAGGTGAGCTTGATGGCCATCTCCTTCACGCGGACTTCGAACGGGCGCTTGTTCTCGGGCACCGAGAACGAGGCCGTGCCGTCGACCATCGCGGCGCGGAACTTCTCGTTCGCGTTCTTGGGATACGTGAGCTTGGTCTCGGCGCCCACCGCCACCACGGCG
>CAIRBD010000249.1 GCA_903876745.1 uncultured Gemmatimonadota bacterium | reverse complement strand
GAGCAGCGCCCGCGTTCCGCCGCGCGACGAGGAGCCCCGCACCATCGCGAACCCGAGCCGCTCGAGGATCCGCGTGATGATCTCCCCGTCGCGATGTTCGCTCACCAACGTGACGAGACCGCGCCCGCGGTGCGCCCACGCGAGCGGCAGCAGCTGCCCGTGCCACGCGGCGAATACCCAGGGACGCCCGGAGGCCGCGATGCCCCGCCACCCCGCATCGCCGCGATACCGCACGCGCCACGTCAGGCCCAGGCACCACACCAGCAATGTGCCGAGCGGAACACCGAGCGTCAGCTTCCACGCGCCGCGCCGCCTGGCCGCGGGCACCGAGGCCGTCACGGCACCATCTCCGAGGCGATCGCCGCCACGCGTGCCGATGCGCCCGCAGCGCCAAGGCGGGCACGCACGTCATCGAGCCCCTCGATCATCGCGCGTCGCTCAGGCGACTTCGGGTCGAATAGCGGCACGAGCGCGTCGGCCACGCGTTGCGGCTCGAACGCGTCCTGCACGAACTCCGGCGCCACCGTGCGTCCGGCGACGATGTTCAACAGCCCGATGTGCTCGATCTTCACGAGCCGACGCGCGATCGCGTAGCTGATGGCGCTCGTGCGATAGACGATGGCGCAGGGACAGCCCGCGACCGCGGCCTCGAGTGTCGTCGTGCCGCTCTTGCACAGCGCCACGTCGGCCGCGCGCAACACATCGAACGACGCCGACGACACGAGCGGATACGGCACGCGCGCGCGGTCGAGCTGGATCGTCGGCGCGACGCTCACCACCACGTGCAGCCCCGGACGTCGCCGCTCGAGCTCGCGCGCCACCGCGAGGAAATCCTCGAGATGGCGCGCGATCTCCTGCGGACGGCTGCCGGGGAAGAGCGCCAGGATCTCACCGTCGACGGGGAGGCCGAGTCGGCGCCGCGCCTCGGCGCGGTCTGGCAGGTCAAGGGCGCGGTCGAGGAGCGGATGCCCCACGAACGTCGCGTCGACGCCGTGCCGGCGGAGGAGCTCCTCCTCGAACGGCAGGATCACGGCCGCCTTCGTGATGATGCGCGCCATCGCGTCCAGGCGCCCGGCGCGCCACGCCCAGACCTGCGGCGTGATGTAATAGAGGACCGGCACCCCCGCACGATGCGCGGCGTCGGCCACGCGCATGTTGAAGCCGGGATAGTCGATCAGGATGACCAGCGCCACGTTGCCACCGCGCAGCCTCTCGGTCACCCGCCGTAGCAGCCGCCAGTGTGCGGGAATGTGCCGCAGCACCTCGACGAATCCCACCACGCCATCCACGCGCTCGAGGAGCGAGACGCCCGCGGCCGCCATGCGGTCACCGCCGGTTCCTCTCAGCCCGAGGTCGGGACGCGCCGCATGCAGTCGCTCCGCGAGCTTGGCGCCGTGCAAGTCGCCCGACGCCTCGCCTGCGAGGATCAGGACCTCACGCACCGGAAGGGGCACCGCCCCGCAACGCTGCCGCCGCGGGCAGCCCGCGTTCGATCTCGCGGACGATGCGCAGCGCCACCGCGAGCGCCTCACGTCCGGCCTCACCGGTCACCGTCACCGGTGCGTCGCCGTGGAGCGCGGCCGAGAAGCTCTCGAGCTCGAGCCGCAGCGGTTCGCCTTCGGGCGCCTCGAGCGCGATCCGCTCCACGAACGCCTCGAGCGGCTGCGCCGAGCGCGCCAGTTCCACGAGGTCCACATCGCCCCGCATGCGATACAGTTCCCCGCTTCCCGTCGCGAGATCGAGCGACAGATAGCCGTTGCGCTGAAAGATCCGCAGCTTCCGCATCCGGTCTTTCGACACGCGGCTCGCCGTGATCGTCGCCACGGCGCCGTTCTCGAACGTCAGCCGCGCGTTCGCGATGTCGATCGACGGCGTCAGCACCGG
>CAIRBD010000248.1 GCA_903876745.1 uncultured Gemmatimonadota bacterium | reverse complement strand
GCGGGCGAGGCGACGCTGCGCGTCGGCGGAGAGCGCGAGCCGGTGGTCGGCTTGTTCGGAGTTGTGATCGGCGACGGTGCCGTCGTACTTGGTGGGATAGTGATAATCCGATGCCGACCAGCGTGCGGAGAGCGAGACGCGGGAATCCGCATCAGGGGTGAGGTAGGCCGACGCGCTGAGCACGTCGCTGGCGAACCGGTCGTTGAACGCCAGATCGCCGACGGACGATTGGCGCGCAGCGTGCAGGGTGAAGCCCGCGGTCGCCGTGCCGGCGGACGCACCGAGCTCACCGCGCGAGCCGCCGCGCGAGCCGCCGCCGGCTAGCGCGGTCCACGCGAGCGGACCCCCGCCCTGCCGCGTGAACAGCTGCACGACGCCACTCACTGCGTCGGAGCCGTAGAGCACGCTCGCCGGGCCGCGCACGACCTCGATGCGGTCGATGTTGGCGATGCTGAGCGTGGCGAAGTCGAAGCCGCCGCCCGCGTCGTTCATTGGCACGCCGTCCACGAGCACGCGCACGTAGTTGCTGTTGCCGCCGCGCAGGAAGAGCGAGGTCTGCGCGCCGATCGAGCCGCTGCCGACGATCATCGCGCCGGGGACGAGGCGGAGCGCGTCGGCGACGCGCGTGATGCCGGCGGCGCGCAGGTCGTCGCCGCGGAGCACCGTGGCCGACGCGGTGGGCACGGCGGAGGCGACGGGTTCGCGCGTGGCGGTGATGACGACGGCCTGGAGGGTGTCGCGACCAGCGCTTTGCGCGTGCACGGATGAGGTGACGACGATCACAGCGAGGAACGGTGCGGCGACGCGCTTGAACATTGAGTGACTCACAAAGACCGGTGGGTTGGGAACGGTGAACACGTCAGCGCGGCCCGCGCTCGCGCAACGGCACGATCTCCGGTGCGCCGCCCACGGCATCGCGCCGCACGAGCAGGGGCCAGTCGTACACGCGCTCGAGCGTGGCGCGGTCGAGCATCACGTCGTCGGGCGTGCCGTCGGCCGCGACGGCCCCCTCGTGCATCAGCACGATGCGTGAGGCGAAACGGGCGACGAGGTTCAGCTGGTGGCTCACGAGCAGCACGGCGCGCCCTTCCTGCGCGAGCGCGTTGAGGAGCTCGAACACCGCCATCTCATGGGCGATGTCGAGGAAGGCCGTCGGCTCGTCGAGGACGATGGCGTCGCCGCCCTGGGCGAGCGCCCGCGCGATGCGCACGCGCTGCCACTCGCCGCCCGAGAGTTCGTCGGTGCGCCGGTCGAGGAACTCCGCGACCCCGGACCGCTCGGCGGCCTCACTCACGGCCGCCGCGTCGGCGGCCGAGGGCGCGGTCCACACGCCCGCGTGCGGGAAGCGTCCGAGCGCGATGAAGTCGCGCACGGCGATCGGGAACGCGGGCTCCTCGCGCTGCGGCACGACGGCCACGACGCGCGCGACCTCGCGGCGGCGCATGGCAGCCAAGGGCTCGCCGTCGAGCATAACGCGCCCCGTTATGGGCTGCAGCCGCCCGAGCAGCGCGCGCACCAGCGTGCTCTTGCCGCTGCCGTTGGGGCCGACCACGGCGGTGAGCACGCCACGCGCGGCGTCGAAGGTCACGTCGCGCACCGCCGGCGCGCCGGCGGCGGCGTACTGCAACGTGACGTGTTCGAACCGGATCACCGGGCCCGCCGCAGCTGGGCGAGGAAGAACGGCACGCCAACGAGCGCCGTCACCGCGCCGAGCGGGAGCTCGTGCGGTGCGCGAAGCGTGCGCGCGACGACGTCGGCGGCGACGACGAGCGCCGCCCCGCCGATCGCTGCGCCGACGATCACGCCGCGCACCGACCGCGCACCGAGCGCGCGCACGATCGCGGGCACGACGAGCCCCACGAATCCGACGAGTCCCGCCCCCGCCACCGTCACGGCGGCGACGAGAGACGCGGCAAGGAACGTCCAGCGCGTGGCCCGCACCACGTCCACACCGAGCGCCGCGGCCGGGTCCTCACCGAGCGAGAGGAGTTCGATGTCGCGCCCGAGCGCGAGGAGCACCGCGCCCCCTGCCGCGACGTAGGCGGCGACCCACGCGACGCCGCTCCACTGCGCGTCGGCGAGCGAACCCATCATCCACCAGAGGGCGCCGCGCACGGCCTCGGCCGGCGCGTCGGCGAGCACGATCATGAT
>CAIRBD010000247.1 GCA_903876745.1 uncultured Gemmatimonadota bacterium | reverse complement strand
GCAACTGGGCATCGGAGAGTTGCGACACCGCGGCGAAGCCGGGCACCGTCTCACGGACCGGTGCGTCGACGGTGACCGTGACCGCCTCGTACGCGACGACGGCCGGCATCGCCGGCTCGGCGACCACCGGCGCGCTCGACGCAACGCCAGACTCGGTGGGAGCCGTCGGTGCGCCGCGGAACGTCGCACGCAACGTCGCGAGTGAGACGGACGCGACCAGCAGGAACGACGCGGCGCTTGCCATCCGCCATCTCGATGTGCGCGCCGACCGGCGGCGCGCGTCGGCCGCGGACGGAACTGCCGCCACGATGCGCGCCACATCCACGGACGGCACGGGGAACCCGTCGCGAATGACGCGCAACAACGCCGCCTCGGCCGCGCAGTCGGCGCAGCCCGCCACGTGCGACGCGACGCGCGCCGCCGCCTCGGCAGCGAGCGACCCGTGGATCCACAACGGCAGCTGATCGCGCATCTCGCCATCACTACAATCACGCATCATCGAGGAACTCCTTCACCGCGCGCATCGCGTTGTGGTAGTGCACCCGGCAGGCGCCTTCGGTGCTTCCCACTGCGACGGCGATGTCCGCATACGCCATCCCGTCCGTCACCCGGAGCATGAACACGCTCCGTTGCAGCGGCGACAACCGTGTCACCGCGACCCGCACCCGCTCTGCCGCCTCATCCGCCACGAGCGTGTCGAGCGCGTCGTAGCCCTGCACCGCATGCGACTCATCGAGCTCCACCACCACGCCCCGCCGGCGCTCCGACCGCTTGCGGTCGAGTACCAGCCGGTGCAGGATCGTGAACAACCACGTCCGCAGCGAACTGTCGGACCGAAACGAGTCGAGCGCGTTGAACGCACGCACGAACGTGTCCTGCACCAACTCATCCACGCCGTCCCGTTCTCCCGCACTCGACGCGAAGCGCGCCAAGGCGGGCGCATGCCGGCCGACGATCTCCGTCGCAGCCCGCTGGTCGCCCCGCTTCCATCGCTCGATCAGCGCGGCGTCGATGGCCGCATCATCCGTCGTCGTCGGTACGCCCATTCGTCCACGTTAAAGACGCCGCCTGCCGCCCGGCGTTAATATAGACGAACCGGTTGACCTGTTCCCTCGACCCCTCCCGCCCGTGCCCCAGCCCGAACTGATCGCCCACCGCGGAGCCAACCGGGAATGCCCGGAGAACACACTGGCCGCGTTCCGGCGCGCCGTCGCGTTGGGCGCCGACGGCGTGGAACTCGACGTCCACCGCACGACCGACGGCGTGCTCGTCGTGCATCACGACGCCGTCCCGCACGAGGCCCCGGTCCCGGAACTTGCCGGGCGCCCGCTCCACGAGTTGTCGAGCGCGCAGGTGGCCGCGTTTCGCGTGCGGGGAGAACCGATCCCGACGCTCGCGCAGGTGCTCGATGCGGTCGGTGGCGCGGTGACCGTGTACTGTGAGTTGAAAGGCCCCGGCACCGCCGAGGGTGGATGTGCCCTGCTCGCGGCACACGGCGCGCGCCACGCCGTGCACGCGTTCGACCATCGGCAGATCGCCGCGGCGCGCGCCATCGCCCCGTCGCTCCCGCGCGGCGTGCTCGAGGTGAGCTACCACCTTGACCCGCTCGCGGGCGCCGCCAGCGTGGGCGCGCGCGACATCTGGCAGGATTGCACGATGATCGACGCCGAACTCGTGCGTGCGGCACATGCGGCGCGGATGCGCGTCATCGCCTGGACCGTCGACACGCCGGACGACATCGCCGCGCTCGCCGCGCTCGGCGTCGACGCGTTGTGCACCAACGACGTCGCACTCGCGCGGCAGGTACTCCGGCGCTGAAAACGGGGCACCGCGCGTGGCGCGGTGCCCCGATCGACTGCGCCCCGGTGCGCTTACGGCTTCTTCGCTGCGGCTGCCGCCGGAGCGGCGGGCTTCGCCGGTTTCGGTGCGCTCGGCAACGAGGTCACGGCGAAGGCCTGGAACATGCCCTTTTCCGTGTGCGACCGGCCGTCACTCGCCGGGATGAGGCACGCGAGCACGTACTTCCCCGGCGGCAAGCGCAGCGTGAGGAACGCCTCGGTCCCCTTGGGGATGATGGGCGTCGATCCGATGGTCACCGCCCAAGCCGGCGGCATGCCCTTGGCATGCATCGCGTCGAAGAAGTCCTTCACAGTGTGCCCCACGCCGATCTCGATCACCGTCATCTGGTGCACGTCGGAGCCGGCGTTCACCAAATGGAACACCGAGATCCCTTCCTGGACGCTGGCTGGGGCCGTGAACTGATAGTCGGCGCCGAGCACCTTCACATATTGCACGCGCTCCGCAGGCGCTGGGGCGCCCTGAGCGGGCGCCGAGAGCGGCGTGGCGACGAGGAACGCGTAGAGCGACGCCAACACACGAAAGACGGGCCGAACAGCCATCGGGGCCTCCGGAGAGCTTGGGGGGGGAGCATCAATAGCCACACATTCGGGTACGGCTCACCGCCCAGCAATCAGCGATGCCCCTACGGCGGGGTATCCGTTTACCTCACTGCAGGGGCTGGTCGTTCGGTCGGTGGGGGCTGGATTCCGGCGGTGTGCCCGTCGTCGCCGCGTCCGGAGTGCCCGGTGTGCCCCCCAAACTGGCGGCAAGTTCCGCCTCGAGCCGCTTCAGTTCTGCCTCGCGGGCCGTCAGCTCCCCATCGAGCCGTTCCATCAGGGGCGCCTCGAGATCGCGTCCCTCTCGCCGTGCCCGGTGCACGGCGTAGCCGAGCGCCTGTGCGGCCTTGTCGCATTGCTGGCCGACGCGAAACAGTTCGAGCCGCACTTTGCCTTCGTCAATCGCCCCTTGGGCGGCGCGGCCGGCGGTGCGGAGTTCGGTCGACAATCGGGACCAGATGCTCACGGGTGCTCCTTGAGGTACCTGCACGCCGTACGTCCGTGCAGTGCGCCGGGTTTCCACGCAAGCGAAAGGCGGCGAACCTCGAAAGGTCCGCCGCCCGATGCCCACTGCGCTGCGCCTGCTCAGCTCGCGACGGCGACCGCCGGCACGACCGAGATCTTGTAGCGCGTCTTGCTCTTGTGCTCGAACTTCACCACGCCGTCGACGAGGGCGTAGATCGTGTAGTCCGTGCCGAGGCCGACGTTGCGGCCGGGGTGCCAGCGCGTGCCGCACTGACGCACGATGATGTTGCCGGCGCGCACCTGCTCGCCACCGTACTTCTTCACGCCGCGGTACTGCGCATTCGAATCGCGACCGTTGCGGGAAGAACCGACGCCCTTTTTATGTGCCATGGTATCCTCTGAAAATCAGCCGGCGTCAGCCGAGCGAGATCGCGTTGATGCGGACTTCGGTGAAGCCCTGACGGTGTCCCTGCTTCTTCGCGTAGTTCTTGCGACGGCGGAACTTGAACACGACGATCTTGTCGCCGAGGCCGTGCTTGACGATCTCCGCGGTGACCTTGGCCCCCGTCAGCGTCGGCACGCCGGTCTTGACCGTGCTGCCGTCCGACCCGAACAGGACTTCGTTGAACTCGACGGCAGTTCCGGCATCGCCGATGAGCGTCGGAATGCGAAGCGTCTTCCCCGGTTCGGCCTTGAACTGCTTGCCGCCGGTCTTGATGATGGCGTATGACATGGAGCAACCCGATGCTTGATGTGTTTGTTGCGAGCCTAAAAGTATAGCTGATTGGGAGTTGGACGTCAAGCGCCCCCGCACGAATGCCGCTACGCCACGGCGTACTGCTGGGTCACGTCCCGCCCTGCCCCCTTCACCACCAGCTTGAACTCGTCCGGGCGCAGCAGGGGGTCGTCCCGGGTCTCCAGCGTGAAGCCGAGCCCCTTCTCCAGCCGCTTGATCAGGTCCCGCTCGTTCTCGAGCAGATACATGGCCGTGTCGGGGTGCAGCTTCACGATCAGGTTGTCCTTGCGCCCGTCGACCACGATGCGGCGCACCGACCGTTCCATGCGGCGGACGATCGTCTCCGGTGTGAATACCCGGCCCGTGCCGTTGCAAGTGGGGCACGCCTCGGTCATCTGTTGCAGATGGCTCTGCCGAACCCGCTGGCGCGTCATCTCGATGAGGCCGAGGTCGCTCACGGCGAACGCCTTGGTGCGCGCGCGGTCGCGGCCGAGGTGCGTGCGCAGTTCCTGCAACACCTTGTCACGGTTCTGGCGCGTATCCATGTCGATGAAGTCGCAGACGATGATGCCGCCCACGTCGCGCAGCCGCAGTTGCCGCGCCACTTCGCGCGCCGCCTCGACGTTCGTGCGCAGACTCGTCTTCTCGGGATCCTTCTTGCCGGTGTAGCGCCCCGAGTTCACGTCGATCGACACCAGCGCTTCGGTGGGTTCGATGATCAGATATCCACCGCTCGGCAGGTCGCAGCGGCGCTTGAAGAGATCGCGGATCTCGGTCTCGATCTCCGCCTTGTCGAACAGCGGCACCTTCTCGTCGTAATGCTCCACGCGGTCGATCAACTCGGGCGCGATCGCGGTGAGGTACTCGGTGATCTCGTTGAACACCTGCTTGGAGTCGACGGTGATGGTGTGTTGCACCTCAATACCGTGGCGCTTGAAAAAGCCTTGGTCTTTGGCAGCCCACAAGGGCAAATTAAAACCGCCGCCAAAGCTGATCACTTGAATAACGCCTGGTG
>CAIRBD010000246.1 GCA_903876745.1 uncultured Gemmatimonadota bacterium | reverse complement strand
CGTCTCACCAAAGAGTCTCATCGATTGCTCCGTTGCATCACCGGCACGCCCGCGAATTGCGCTCCGTTCAGCCACGCGATGGCCCCCGTGGGGCACCGCTGCGCAGCCGCCGGCGCTTCGAGCGCGATCTTGTCATAGTCGACCACCGCCACACCACTCGCCACGCTGATCAGTCCCTCGGCGGCGTCCATCACGCACTTGCCGCACGTCGTGCATGCGGCCTTGCAGTTGTCCAGCGCGTCGTCGCCCTGCACGAGGTTCTTGCACTGCACGAACAGATGCCCGTCGAGCGGCAGGATCGTGAACAGCCCCTTGGGGCAGGCCTCCACGCAGTCGCCGCACGCCGTACAGAGGGCCACGTCCACCGTGGGCAGCCCCGTCTCCGTCATCTTGATGGCGCCGAACGTGCACGCGTGCTCGCAGTCGGCGAGCCCGAGGCAACCCCAGGCACAGCCCTTGCCGCCGCCGGCCACACTCGCCGCCGCACTGCAGGTGGGCAGACCGCGGTACTCGGCCTGCTGCGTCGCCACGTCGCTGCCGCCGGCACAGAGCAGGCGCGCCACGCGCTTGCGTTCTTCGCCCGCATCAACGCCGAGGAAGTTCGCGATCGCCTCGCGCGCCGCCTCACCGCTCACGGTGCACTGCGCCGGCGTCACCGTGCCGCTCACCGCCTGTTCGGCGAAGGCGCGGCAGCCCGGAAGACCGCACGCACCGCAGTTCGCCTGCGGGAGCATCGACGAGACCGCGTCGATGCGGGGATCTTCCCACACCCACAGCTTGGCGTTGGCCAGCGCGATGAACACGCCGAACACGAGGCCCACACCGCCAAGGATCATCACCGCCTGCAACATCATGACTGGGCGCCTCGCGTCATCACGCCGTGCCGCCGGCGCCGCCGAGTCCGCTCTGCGCGAGCAGCCAGCTGGCGATGCGGTCGGCCGCGTCGTTGGCACCCATCGCCGGCGCCGCGCCGCCGTTGCCGGCAGGCACCGCGAAGGGCGTGCGCGCCAGATCGGTGAGCTGCTTCAGTTCCTCGAGCATCTGCCACGTGCTCATCGATCCGATCGCCTTCTTGGGCGCGTCGGGGATCGAGGTGACCGTGAGACGCTGCCACGACTCGCGTCCGAGCGCCGGATCGTGCACGAAGGTTGCGGCGCCCACGGGCATCACGGCCGCGAACGCCGGGCCGTCGAACGACGCCACGCGATCGAGTCCCAAACCGTCGGTGGTCTGCACCACATACGTGCCCGGCGTGATGAGACGCGCGAGCGGTGCCGGCGCGCACGGGCCACTCACCACCAGAACGAGCTTCACATGCCCGTCGGAGAACGACACGAGGTCGCTCGAGCGCACCGCCGTGCCCACGACGCGCACGACGAGCGGCGGCGCCGCGCGGCGTTCGCTGCGGCTCCAGCCCGCGAACTGCTGCGGATCCAGAAGCCTCGCGTGCTGGCTCTCGTCATACCGGCCGCTGCGCACGAGCTCGGTGACGAGCACCGCCCCGAACGCCCAGCCGACGCGCGCGAGCGCGGCTTCGACGGACGCGCCGAGCTTGCTACCCACCGCGACGTCCACGAGAAAGAGGTCGTGGCCCAGCGCGTGCTGTCCCTTGAGCACGTCCACGGCACGATGCAGCGCGTTCAGCGACACGGCGTCGGCCTTGGGCTGGCCAGTGTGCAGGGCGGCGAACTTCGCGAAATCGATGTGCGACGCGCCGAACGCG
>CAIRBD010000245.1 GCA_903876745.1 uncultured Gemmatimonadota bacterium | reverse complement strand
GTGATCGCGTCGGGCGCCGTGTCGTTCGCCGGCGCCGCGCCGGCGAGCTGCTCAGCCGCGGTCTCGCGTCCCCGCGCTCAACGCTTCGTCGCCTCGACGTTCAGGCTGATCAACCGCCCGTGCTCCTTGTCCATGTGCGGGAAATACGCCTGCGAGTAGTCGTCGTAGTCCTTGTGCACCGTCTGTCGCCAGTCGTACCGCCGCACATCGGTGAATCCCACCGACTCGAGTACCGCGCGAAGCGACGCGAAGTCGTACGTCGTGCGGTGGTACAGCGTCGTCGCCGTGCCCGGAACCGGCCACCGTCCATAGAGCGGGCCGATCACCCGGTTCAGGTCGTGCGTCTCGCCGTACACCGCGATCAGCGCCTCGAAGTCGGGGACGGCGAGGCGGAGCACGCCCCCCGGCTGCAGCACGCGCATCCACTCGGTCAGGACATCACGCACTTCCACGCGGTCGAAATATTCGAGCGCGTGACAGACATACACGAGCTCTGCCGCGCCGTCGCCGATCATCGGCAGCGCGCGGATGTCGGAGCGATGGTCGATGTGCGGGTAGTCCGCCAGATCGATGTGCACGAAGCCGGGGATGAACCGCTTGTCGCAGCCGAGATGCAGCTTCATGCGTTCGCCTCCGCGAAGTACGCGATGATCTCGCGACACACCCGGTCGATCACGTCGTCCGTCAGGAACGACGACGACGGCAGCCACAGCCCGCGCGCGCAATAGTCCTCGGCCACGGGGAACGATCCCTCCGTTGGATAGATCACCTGCCGGTGCACCGGCGGGTATACCAGCCGCGTGCCGATCTTCCGCGCCTTGAGGTGCGCCATCAGGCGCTCCGGCTGCGGCACGTAGATGTCGATGAACCACGGCGCGGTCTCGTCGCTCGTCGCCAGCATCTGCACCTGCGGTACGCCGCGGAGTGCCGCCTCGTAGCGGCGGTACACCGCCTTCTTCCGTGCGACGCGCCACGGCAATTTCTTCATCTGCTCGATGCCGAGCACCGCCTGCACGTCGGTGAACTTGAAGTTCTGCCCCATCATCTCGTGCCAGTCGACGCCGCCGCGCTCACGGCCGAAATCCTTGATCTTGCGCATGCGCAGCGCGAGCGCGTCGTCGTCGGTGATGAGCGCGCCGCCCTGGCCGGTCGTCACGATCTTCGGTGTGCTGAACGAGAACGATCCGATCGCGCCGAACCGGCCGAGGTGCGTCCCGTGCTGGAAGGAACCGAGCGCCTGGGCGGCGTCCTCGAGCAGGAACAGCCCGTGCTTCGCGCAGAACGCCTGCCACGCCGTCATGTCGGGCGCGCGGCCGTTCATCGCGACGAGCGACACCGCCTTCGTGCGCGGCGTGAGCGCCCGCTCGGCGGCGGCGAGGTCCATGCACAGCGTCGAGGGCTCCACGTCCACGAGCACCGGCGTCGCGCCGCACAGCCGCACCGAGTTCGGCGTCGCGATCATCGTGAAGTCCGGCACCAGCACCTCGTCGCCCGCGCCGATCCCCAGCGCCCACAGCGCCACCGACAGGCTCACCGTGCCGTTCGCCACCACCACGCAGTGCTTCGCCCCCGTGTACTCGGCGATCATCCCCTCGAACGCCTGCGTCTGCTTGAACTCCGTGAGCCACGCGCCGGAGCTGAGGTACTCCGTCATGTGGCGCACTTCGTTCTCGTCGATCCACGGCTCCATCTGATTGATGAAGTCGCCGGGGCCCATCGATGGTGTCGGCACGGTGCGCCTCAGCCCTGCGCGGGCGGCGTGAAGTGAGCCTGATACCAGCGGACGGTCGCCTCGATCCCCTCGCGCATCGTGTGCCGCGGCGTGAAGCCGAGCAGCTCGTGCGCGCGTGCCACGCTCGTGCAGCGGCGGGCGTCGCCGCCGGCCTTGCTCGCGTCGTAGCTCACGGGGCCGGCGAAGGTCGTGGACTGCGTGATGTACTCCACGAGCTGGCGGATGCTCACCTCGGTGCCCGACCCGAGGTTCACGAACTGCGCGCCGCCCAGTTTCTCTGCGGCCAGCAGCAGTCCGAGCGCCACGTCGTCCGCATAGAGGAAATCGCGCGTCGGCGTGCCGTCGCCCCACACCACGAGTTCCTTCAGCGTCATGCACTTCATGATCGTGCTCGGGATCACGTGCGCGTGCTTCGCGTCGGTCGAGTCGCGCGGACCATACGCGTTCGCCGAATACACCACGGCGATCGGAAAGCCGTACTGCCGCTGATACAGATCGGCGACCACCGCGAGGTTGCGCTTCATCCACCCCACGCCGCGGTGCGCGTCCGTGGGCAGTCCGTTGAACAGGTCAGCCTCGGCGAGCGGGATCGGCGCGTCCGACGCGTACGCGAACAGATTGCCGATCGCGACGACCTTCTGCACGCCCGCCTCGTGTGCGGCGCGGAACACGTTGAGGTCGATGAGCGTGGAGTCGTGATATTGAGACGCTGGGTTCGCACGGCTGAAGGCGATCCCGCCCGTCACCGCGGCCAGGTGGATCACGACATCGCACCCCGTCACGGCGCGGCGCGCGTTATCGAGATCGCGCAGGTCGCAGTCCTTCGACCGCGGCACGCGCACGTCCCCCGCCGCCAGCCCGAGTTCCTCGCGCAGCTTCGCGACCACGTAGGAGCCGATGAAGCCCGCGCCTCCCGTCACCAGCACCCGTTTCCCGCGCCAGAACTCCGGGTTCACGCGCCGCCCCGCTTCGGCGTGAGCGTCGCCGCCTTCGTCCGCGCCTGCTCGAGCGTGAACCCCCTCGCCGCGAGGTCGCCGGCCAGCATCATCTCGCACAATCCGCCGAAGTGCACCTTCGGCTCCCATCCGAGCACGCGACGCGCTTTGCTGGCGTCGCCGAGCAAGGCCGGGACTTCCGCCGGTCGCCGGTACCGATCCGTGATCGTCACGAAATCCTCCCAGTCGAGACCGAGCAACCCGAATGTCTGGCCGAGGAAATCGCGCACCGTGTACATCTCGCCGGTCGCCAGCACGAAATCGTCCGGCTCCGTGTGCTGCAGGATGCGCCAGATCCCTTCCACGTAGTCGCCGCTGAAGCCCCAATCGCGCTTCGCGTCGAGGTTGCCGAGTTCGATGCGGTCCAGCTCGCCCGCGATGATCTGCGCGATCGAGTACGTGATCTTGCGCGTCACGAAGTTCAGGCCGCGGCGCGGTGACTCGTGGTTGAACAGGATCCCGTTCGACGCGAACATGCCGTACGCGATGCGGTGGAGGCGCGTCAGGTAGAACGCCGCCACCTTCGACACGCCGTACGGACTCTGCGGCAGGAAGGGCGTCAGCTCATTCTGCGGCGGCGGCGACGCACCGAACATCTCGCTCGATGACGCCTGATAGAACCGCACGTCCTTGGCCCCAGAACTGCGGATCGCATCGAGCAGACGGAACGGACCGATCGCGTTGATGTCGAGCGTCGATTCGCCGGTCTCGAAACTGATCCCCACATGGCTCTGCGCGGCGAGGTTGTACACCTCGGTCGGCTGGAACTCGTGCAGGACGTTCTGCAGGCTGGAACTGTCGGTGAGGTCCGCGTACGTCACGCGGAACCGGGCTTCGGCGTCGCGATCGTCGTACTGCTTGAACAGATGATCGATGCGCTGCGTGTGCGGATAGCTGGCGCGCCGCGTGATGCCACGCACCACATACCCCTTTGAGAGCAACAGCTCGGCCAGATACGAACCGTCCTGGCCGACGACGCCGGTGATCAGAGCACGCTTGGTCATGGATCGGAGGGGCAGGGCCGGAAGGTCGCGGGGATAACGGCGCGGACGCGGAGACTCGGCCCCCGCCCGCAGGAGGAAATATTCTGGAAACTAATCGTTGGCGGGAGCCCCCGCAGAGGCGCCTCGCACCGTCGATGCGGAGGCGGGCGAGCTGATGTTGATCGGGACGTTGTTCACAGGTCCGCAGCGAGCTTCTGCCGGGGTGTACGCCCGCCGATCCCGGTGTGGGGTCGCGCGGTATTGTAGTAGCCAAGATAGTGCGGCAGGGCCAGGGCGCGCGCCGCCGAGCTGCGGTACGACTGCGCATACGCCCCTTCGGGCAAGAGCGTGCGAATGAAGCGCTCGGCCTTGCCGCTGGTGCGCGGCGTGTAGGGGCGCGTGCGCAGGTGCTTGATGTCGAGCGCGCCCAGTGCCGCGGCGAAGTCGCGCGAGCGATACCCGTTGCCGTTGTCGGTCATGATGCGGCGGACGGTGATCCCGCGCCGCGCGAAATAACGCGCCGCGCGGTCGGCAAAGGTGGTGGCACTGACGCGCCCTACGTCGGGATAG
>CAIRBD010000244.1 GCA_903876745.1 uncultured Gemmatimonadota bacterium | reverse complement strand
TTGCCACGGCGCCGCTCGTCGCGTGGGTGTTCGGCCGCTTGAGTCTCGTCGCGCCGGCCACGAATCTCGCGGCGGGCCCCGTGGTGGGCGTGCTGCAGCCCGCGCTATTCCTGGCCCTCGTGCTCTCGCCATGGCATGCGCCGGCCGCGTTCGTCGCCGACGCCTCGCGCCCGTTGCTGCACGCGCTCGTCGCGGTGGCCGACGCCGGCGCGGCGGTCCCCGGCGGCGCCGTCACCGTCGCGCCAACGCTCGCGGTGGCGCTGTGCTGCGGCCTCGCGTCGGTGGCGCTCGTTACGGCGGCGGCCTCCCGCGCGTGGGGGCGTCCGCTGGCGCTTGCGGGGATGGCGCTCTGCGCCGCCGTCTGGTGGCCCGATGCGCGGCCGCCGAGCGGCGTGATGGAACTCCACGCCATCGACGTGGGGCAGGGTGATGCCCTCGCCGTCCGCACGCCGGCGGGGCGCTGGCTACTGTTCGACGCCGGACGCAGCTGGCGTGGCGGCGACGCCGGCCGCTCGACCGTCGTGCCGTATCTGCGGCGATGGGGCGGCGAACTCGTCGTGTTCACGTTGTCGCATCCGCACGCCGATCACGTCGGCGGCGGTGCGACGGTGCTGCGCACGCTGCGTCCCGCGCGCTATCTCGATGCGGCGTTCGCCGGCGGCAGCGAGCCGTACCGCGCCTCGCTGCAGGCCGCCGCCGGCGCGGGCATCGCCTGGTCCCGCGTGCATCCCGGCGACTCGATGAACGTCGACGGCGTCGTCGTCACCATCCTCGCGCCCGATTCGGCGTGGACCTCGGGGCTCACCGACCCGAATCTCGCGAGTGCCGTCGCCGTGGTGCGGTACGGTGCGGTGCGCATGCTGCTCACGGGCGACGCCGAAGCGCCCGAAGAAGAGTGGTTGCTGCGTCACTGGTCTGGCCGGTTACGCGCCGACGTGCTCAAGGTCGGACACCACGGCAGTTCCACGAGCAGCACGGCGGCGTTCGTCGCGGCCGTGCGTCCGCGCATTGCGCTGGTGTCCGTGGGCGCCGTGAACTCCTACGGCCACCCGAGCGCCGAGGTGATGCGGCGTTTCCTCGACGCGAACGCACTGGTGCTGCGCACCGATCAACTCGGCACGGTGATAGTCCGAACAAACGGTTCGGGATTAACCGTCATCGCACGAGGAACGCAGCACGCGGTTCCGTGAACGCGCTTCAACGCTTTTTCGGCCGGCGCGTAATGGGGATGTAGTTTGCACGGCGAACGCGGAGGCGAAGGGGGCCGGGGGGCTCCTTATCCTTCGCGTTTCGTCGTTAACGCGCGAGCAGTCGCGCGATCGCGACACCCGTCGCGATGCCGGCGATGAACAGTGCGAGCGCCAGCAACACGATGCGCCGCCACGTCCAGGACGAAGCGACGCGCGGCGTGCCGCCGGGAACGCTCACGCGTCGCAGCGTGCCGGCGTCGGCGTCGAAGAGCAGCACCTCGCGCACGTCGAACACCCACGCGTACTCGAGAATCTGCCGCCGCGTCGCGCGCGCGCCGGGGTCGGCCACCGCGCCCGTCTTCACTTCGACGATGGCGCGCACGCCCGCTTTCTCCACCAGGTAATCGGCGCGCACGGCGAACGGCACTTCCGCGCCGTCGACGAGCAACGCCGCCGTACGGGTCGCCTGCGTTTCCACGATGCGATACCCCCGGCGTTCGAGCCACGGGCCCGCGAGTGCCTCGCCCCTCCGTGCGTGGCGCATCCGCCGCAACAGCACGCGGCGCATCCACCAACGGCGCACCCGCAGCGCGCCCCAGGCGCCGAGTGCGAGGAAGAGGAGGGCGAGCGCTGCCGGCCACAGAGGATTGTCGCTCATTCGAAACCTGAAAGGACGGCACAAGCCGTTCACGGTGAACCGTTAACCGTGAACGGTAAACCGTTGACGTCAGTTGTAGTTCCCCTCCTGTCTCCCACGTCCTCCCTTTTCCTCTTGCCTGCAGTCGCCCCACCTCCCCAGCTTTCCCGAACAGTCCCAACCCAAGCGGGGGAACCGGTCGTGGTGCACAATACGCCGACGTCGGTCGTCACGATCGAGCGGTTCATCATCGAGCAGGAACAACTCCACGCGCATGCCACCGGCGACCTGTCGGGGATTCTGCGCGACCTCGCGCTTGCCGCCAAGATGATCGCGAGCAAGGTGCGCCGCGCCGGCCTCGCCGACATCCTCGGCGCCGCCGGCACGGAGAACGTGCAGGGCGAGATGCAGCAGAAGCTCGACCTGTTCGCGCACGAGACCATCTTCAAGGCGATGGACCACGGCGGCCGCCTCTGCGCGATGGCGTCGGAGGAGGTGGAGCACCTGATCCCCATCCCCGAGCAGTTCAAGCGCGGCAAGTACGTGCTGCTCTTCGACCCGCTCGACGGTTCGTCCAACATCGACGTGAACGTCCCCGTCGGCACCATCTTCTCGGTGATCCGCCGCGTCACCAAGAGCGATCACAACGCCAAGGGCGATCACGGGACCATCGAAGACCTGTTGCAGCCGGGGCGCAAACAGGTGGCGTCGGGCTACGTCGTGTACGGGTCGAGCACGATGTTCGTGTACACCACCGGGCAGGGCGTGCACGGTTTCACGCTCGATCCGTCCATCGGCGAGTTCCTGCTGTCCCACCCCGACATGAAGATCCCCGAGCACGGGCGCTACCTGTCGGTGAACGACGCATACGAGCAGTACTGGGCGGAGCCGGTGCGCGCGCTCATGCGCCGCTATCGCGGGCTGGATGGGAAGCGCGAGGCGATGAACGTGCGCTACATCGGCTCCCTGGTCGCCGATTTCCATCGCAACCTGCTCGGCGGCGGCGTGTTCGCGTACCCGGCCAACGAGAAGAGCCCGCACGGCAAGCTGCGCCTGTTGTACGAGGGCAATCCGCTCGCCTTCATCTGCGAGCAGGCAGGCGGGGCCGCGATCGACGGCGAACACCGTCTGCTGGATGTGAAGCCGACGGAGCTGCACCAGCGCTCGCCGTTGTTCATCGGGAGCAAGGGCGATGTGGAGATCGCGCGGCAACTGTTCCACGAGGCCGCGCAGAAGGGCGCCGGGCACGGCCAGGACGTCGCACATCGCGGCGGAGCGAACGGCAAGTAGTTTTCGGGATGGCCGATTCCGTCAATTCACCCGCCGGCATCCCGATCGCCGCGGTCTACCATCCCGACGCCGCCGTCGACTACGCGCGCGACCTCGGGGAACCGGGCGCGTTCCCGTTCACACGGGGCGTGCAGCCCACGATGTACCGCGGGCGTTTGTGGACCATGCGGCAGTATGCCGGCTTCGGCACCGCGCAGGAGACCAACACCCGCTTCAAGCATCTGCTCGCGGCCGGTCAGACCGGGCTGAGCGTCGCCTTCGACCTCCCCACGCAGATGGGCATCGATTCCGACTCGCCGCGTGCACAGGGCGAGGTGGGGCGCGTCGGCGTCGCCATCGATTCGGTGGACGACCTCGCGATGCTGCTCGACGGCATCCCG
>CAIRBD010000243.1 GCA_903876745.1 uncultured Gemmatimonadota bacterium | reverse complement strand
GTGGGGGGTGCTCGGCGCGGCGAACATCGCGGTCCGCGCCGTCATTCCCGCCCTGCAGCGCAGTCAGTCGTCGACGGTGGTCGCGATCGCGTCGCGCACCGTGGCGAAGGCGCGCACTGCCGCCGATGCGACAGGCGTCGAGCGGGCGTATGGGTCGTACGAGGCCCTCCTCGACGACCCCGAGATCGAGGCGGTCTACATTCCGCTGCCCAACCATCTGCACGTGCCGTGGGCCATCCGCGCCGCCGACGCCGGCAAGCACGTGCTGTGCGAGAAGCCCATCGCGCTGAATGCGGCCGAGGCGCGCACGCTCCTCGCTGTCCGCGACCGGACGGGGGTGCAGATCGCCGAGGCGTTCATGGTGCGGTCGCAGCCGCGCTGGCACGCCGTGCGCGAGATGGTGCGCGAGGGGCGCATCGGCGAACTCAAGGTGGTCGCGGGACACTTTTCCTACTCGCGCCGCGATCCCGGCGACGTGCGGAGCCGCGTCGAATGGGGCGGCGGCGCGCTGCTCGACATCGGCTGCTACCCGGTGATGCTCTCGCGATGGCTCTTCGGTGCCGAGCCCGTCGAGGTGATGGCGGCGCTCGAACGCGATCCTGAACTGAAGATCGATCGCCTGGGGTCGGCGGTGCTGCGCTTCGCGAACGGCCAGGCGACGTTCACCTGTGCCGGTCAGCTGGTGCCGTGGCAGCGCATGCAGCTGTTCGGATCGCGCGGTCGCATCGACGTGCCGATCCCGTTCAACATCCGGGGCACGGACGTGTCACGCGTCTTCGTCGACGACGGGCGCGACCTGCAGGGGACCGGTATCGAGACGATCGAGTTCGCTGCGGCCGACCAGTATCTGGAGCAGGTCGACCAGTTCGCGGCCGCCGTGCGCGGACTCGGCGCCGTGCCGATGCCGCTCGAGGACTCGGTCGCGAACATGGCGGTGCTCGACGCGCTGTTCCGGTCGGCGGCATCCGGGCGGTGGGAAGCGATGGTGTGACGTCGCCGAGAACGCCTGCAGCGGTACCTCGCGCATCCAGCGTGAGACTCCGGCGCGCCTGACCGCGCTACCGCAACTGCCCGAGCAGGATCGCGTGATTCGTCCCGCCCCCGGAGCGGGCGCGCACTTCCGTCACCGTCACGAGCAGCCCCGCGCGCCGCATCGCCCGCGTGAACGCGCGATCGTTGTTTGCCGACCAATACGCCAGCCGCCCGCTCGGCCGCAGCGCGTGCATCGCCAGCGCGATCCCCTGGTCGCGATACAGCGCGGCATTGCCAGACGTCGTCAGCGGATCGGCGCCGTTGTCCACGTCGAGCATGATCGCGTCGAACCCGCCCGCGTTCGCACGCAATACGTCTGCCACGTCGGCGTGCAGCACCTCCACGCGCGCGTCGGCGAGCGCCTCGTGCGCCAGCGCGTACGAGGGATCGCGATTCCACGCGATCACTTCGGCGAGGAGCTCAGCCACCACCACGTGCGCGTCAGCCGCGAGGACGCGCAGCGCGGCCTGCAGCGTGAAGCCGAGACCTAGTCCGCCGATCAGCACGCGGGCGCCGGGCAGCGCGGCCACGGGCTCGCAGGCGAAGTGGCCGAGCGCGTCCTCCGACAGATGGTGCCGCGTGGACATCAGCTCCACGCCGTTCACCCGCAGCACGTACGCGCCGTCATGTTCGAACAGCGTGAGCACGGAGCCGTCGGGTGCCGTGGCCTCACCCAGCCGTCGGAACGGCTTCACGACTGCGGCGCGCGTGTCTCCGGCGCCACGGTGCGCACGACGCCGGCCATCACGCCGAGCACCGTATAGTCGTCACCGGGGCCGAGTTCGAGGTCGTCGCCCACGCCCGGCGCCTTGAGCACCAGTGCCGCACCGCGGCGCTGCATCGTGCGCACGAGCACGGCGCCCCCCACGCGCACCACCACCGCGTCGCCGTCGCGCGCGCGCGCCGAGGGATGCACCATCACGAGGTCGTTCTCCCGCACGGCGAACTGCGGCGCGTCGCCGGGAAAGGCGCGCGCGAGGAACGCCTCGGGCGCCGGCACGAGCGAGCGGTCGAGCGTGAGATAGCCGTCGTCCGCCATCTCCGCCGCGCCGGCCACGGGGCGCTTCACCGGCACCGGCGCCGTGCCGATGCCGCCGGCATAGCCCACGAGCGTCACGCCGCGCGAGCGGCCGGCGTGGCGCTTCAGGTATCCCTTGGTCTCGAGCGACGCGATGAGGTCGGCCACGGACTTCGTGCTCGGGATGCGCAGCGCCGAGCCGATGTCGCGCACGCTCGGCTGGAACGTGTGCTCGGCGAGGAAGTCGAGCAGGTAGTGCCACACCTGCTGCTCGATGGGAGTGAGCGGCGCGCGCGACATCACGCCGCCGGCCCGGCGAGCATGGTGAGGGCCGTCGCGATGCGAGCGACCGACGTGTCGCGACCGAGCACCACCAGGACGTCGAAGATCCCCGGGCTCTCGGCGCGTCCCGTGAGCGCCACGCGCAGCGGCTGGAACAGCTTGCCGGTGCCGACGCCCTTCGCTTCGGCGAGCGCGCGCAGCGACAGCTCCATCGCCGCGGGCTCCCACGCCTCGAGGGCGCGCAGCGCGTCGCGCGTCGCGCCCAGCAGGTCGCGCGAGAGCGCCGCGTCCTTCCATTGCTTCGCGACGGCGGCGGCGTCGTACGTGAGCCGGTCCACGAAGAACGGCTCCGCCTGCCGCACGATGTCGTCGGTCATCCGAGCGCGCACCCGCAGCAGTTCGAGCAGGTGCAGGAACCAGTCGTGGCGCGCGGCGAGCGATTCGGTCGTCGTGAGGCCGGCGGCCGTCAGCATGGGCGCGACGATCGCCGCGAGTACGTCGATGGGCATGCGCGCCAGATGCTGGCCGTTCATCCATTCGAGTTTCTTCGTGTCGAACACCGCGGCGTTCTTGTGCAGGTCGTCGGCGCGGAAGAGCTCGACCATCTCCGCCATCGTCATCACTTCGCGGTCGCCCCCCGGGCTCCAGCCCAGCAGCGCGAGGAAGTTGCACATCGCCTGCGGCAGGATGCCGAGGTGCTGGTAGTCGCCGACGGCGGTCGCGCCGTGGCGCTTGGAGAGTTTCTTGCCGTCGGTGCCGTGGATCATCGGCACGTGCGCGAAGGTCGGCAGCGCCGCGCCGAGCGCCTGATAGAGCAGGATCTGCTTGGGCGTGTTGGAGATGTGGTCGTCGCCGCGCATCACGTGCGTGATGCGCATGGCGATGTCGTCGCTCACGACGGCGAGGTTGTAGATGGGCGTGCCGTCGGAGCGGAGGATGACGAAATCCTCGATGTCCTTGTTCGGGAACTCGATGCGCTCGTGCACGAGGTCGGACCAGCCCGTGGCGCCTTCGGGTACGAAGAAGCGGATCGTGTACGGCGTTCCCGCGGCCACGCGGCTCGCGATCTCGTCGGGTGCGAGGCGCTGGCAGCGACGGTCGTAGCGGAACGTGTCTTTGCGCGCCTCGGCCTC
>CAIRBD010000242.1 GCA_903876745.1 uncultured Gemmatimonadota bacterium | reverse complement strand
GTCGTGAGGTGGATGCCCCGGAAGTAGTCGAGCAGGGCCTCGTCAAGACCGGGCGTGTAGTCCGCTGATGCGTAGTCGGCATCGCAGCCGGCCCACGTGGCGTTGACCTTGATCGGCTGGTTGCCCTCCCACTCAATCCTGAGCTCGTCGAGCTTGCAGTCGACGGCGGCCTTGAGGTCGGAGTCCTTCTTGCCGAACACGGTCGCCCAGGGGACCGTGGCGGCCGGCGTGATGACGTGCGAGTAGGTGCCGCCGGAGCCCGCCGCGGCGCCGCCGGCGAGGTTCGTGGCCACGAGCGCGGTGACGACGCCGACGCCCGAGTTGCCGGGCGCGAGGGATGCCGTGATGAGTGCCTTGGCCTCGGCGTCCGCGTTGATCGCGGCGCGGACCTGGCTGGCGGTGGAGGTGATGGCCTTGCCGGAGCCCGTGGCGAGGTTGACGGTGATGGCGCTGCTGGCCACGTCCACGCTGAGCTCCGCGTCGGCCTCGTCCGGGGCGTCGAGATGGACGGTGATCGAGTTGCCGGCGGTGCCGCCCGCCATGGCGAGGAAAGTGAGATCGTTGTTCGCGCCGGCGAGCGCGGTGGTGAGCACGGCTTTCACGGCGGGCGCGGTGCCGCTGCTCGAGTCGATGTCTCCAAGCGCGGCGTACAGCAGGGCGGCGACGGACTGCGGCCAGGCACGCGACTCGTAGTCGGCGGCGGCGGCGGCGGAAGAACGGAACTCGCCGGGGCCGACGATCTCGGCGGAGGTGAGTTCGTCCTCGGTCTGCTCCAGCGCGAAGGTCACGAGGGAGCCGCCGGCGACAGGCCCCATGAAATCGGGCTGAGTCTTGGCAGCGCCCTTGGCCGACTGGAGGGCGAATCCGACGGCGGACAGCTTCATGTTCATGCGGACTCCTCATCAGGGCCTGTGGTGGCTACCCGTCCATCCTCGCGGCGGTGTCACCCGAGAGGGCCTTCATGTTTGCCGCCATCAACAGAGGTAAGCGGTCGTCGCGTAGGCGACGCGCAACGCGAGCCCATACATGCGGCTGTGCTCGTCGGGCGCCGCCTCGTTGCCGGCGACGGCCGTCACGTAGGCCTCGTCGACCACGCCGCCGAGCGTCGGGTCGACGCTCACGGCGTTCTCGACGATCCGCGACAGCGCGAGGGCGCGATCGCGGGCGGTGGCCATGTCGGCGGCGGTCCAGAGCACGCTGATCCGCACCTCGATCTCGCCGAGCTCGTCGCGCTGCAGGCCGCCGGAGATGAGCCGCGGCATGGTCACGTTGAACTCGCCACCGATCCAGATGTGTTCGGCCTGCAGGCCGCCCGCCGGGTAGCCCACGGAGAGCGGCGTCACCTCACCGGAGGACGTGAGCTGCGTGGCGATCGCCGTCCCGAGCGCGTCCTGGACGGCGGCCGCCTTGACGACGAAGCCCTTGCCAGCGTTCGTCATGCGACGCGCGGGCGGCGGCGCCCGAAGTCGGTGATCACGGCGTCGACCTCGGGGATGCCGGTGGGCCTGTCGGGGCCGGCCACGCTGACGCGGAAGAAGCCCACGTCTGTAGCCTCGACGGTGGCGCGAGAGGAGAGCGCGCTGCGCACGAGGTACTCACGGGCGAGGAGCATGGCAGCCTGCACGACCGGCGCGTCCGGGTAGTCGAGGCCGTGCTTGTAGAAGACTTCGACTACGGCGCCGCTCTCAAAGTCGTAGGCGTCGCCGCGGGTCAGGCGGCCCCACTCGCGCACGTCGAGGGCGGCGAGCTCGTCGGCAGTGAATGCCGTGCCGTCCACCGTGAGGCTCGTCACGCTGCGCACGGCGTTGTCGGGCAGGCACAGGGTGTCTGAGCCGTTGCCGGCCAGCACCACGCGCCGCGCCCGCGGCACGAAGGCCACGCGGCAGGCCTTCTCCAGCCTTTGCTCGGCGGCCGTGCGGGCGGCGCGCATCTTCGCTTCGGGGTAGGTGCTCCCGCTGGCGAAGGCTGTGTCAAAGGCGCGCATGTCGGCGACCTCGAAAAGGTAGCCGCCGCAGAGTTCGATGAGGGACTGCCACTCCTTGGCGGCCGTCGACTTCATGCCCGTCCACGTGCAGGTGTAGGTGTCGAGAGCGGCGAGCACGGCGTGGTCGGCCACGTAGGTGATGCCGCTCGCCTTGCCCGTGGCCGGCGTCGCGGCGAGGACGGACGCGGCGGCGCCGTTCTTGACGGCAATCGTCCAGGGCGTCGTCGAGGTGAACAGGGCGCCCGCCTCGTCGGGGGTCGCCACTTCGAGGGCGTATGTGCCACTGGTGACGAGACGCAGGCGCTCCACGTCAGGGCCTCACTTCGTGCGCTTGGCCGGCCGCGGCGCC
>CAIRBD010000241.1 GCA_903876745.1 uncultured Gemmatimonadota bacterium | reverse complement strand
CGTGATCGTGCCCGACTTCACCTCGAAGAAATCGCCGATGCGCTCGCGGCAGAGCAGGCGACCGCGGTTGGCCACGACTTCGACCTTGAGGTCGTACAGGGTGAACTCGTCGTCTGCGGCGCTCATTCGCGTTCGCCTCGGTTGAAATAGGTATCCAGCCCATCCTAACCGCGCGCGCCACCCCCCGGCAACGTCGCGGTTCCCGCAGTATCTTCGCGCCATGCCCGATATCCGGTTGCTCCTGCTGGCCGCCATCGTCGTGCTGGCGGCGGTGTTCGTCTGGCAATGGTGGAGGTCGATCGATCGCACCACGGGCGAGCGGCTCTGGCCCACGCCCGTGCAGCTGCTCATCGGCTTTCTGGTGAGCTTCTTCGACACACTCGGCATCGGCTCGCTGGCGACGACGACCACCGCTTTCAAAGCGCTGCGCATGGTGCCCGACGAGCGACTCCCGGGCACGATGATCGTCGGGCTCACGCTGACGGTGGTCGTGCAGGCGCTGATCTTCATCTCGCGGATACAAATAGAGCCGGCGCTGCTCGGCCTCATGATCGCCACCGCGCTCGCCGGCGGCTGGCTCGGCGCGGGCGTCGTGTCGCGCCTGCCGAGGCGGCCCATACAAGCCGGGATGGGCGTGGCACTGTTGACGGCGGCGCTGTTCATGACTGCGGCGCAGCTGCATCGCATGCCGGCGGGCGGAACGGCGCTCTCACTCTCGGGGGGCGCGCTCTGGCTCGCCCTCGGCGTGAACTTCGTACTCGGCGCGCTCATCATGCTCGGCGTCGGCAACTATGGACCAACATTCGTGCTGCTGAGCGTGCTCGGCATGGACCCGCGCGCGGCGTTCCCCATAATGATGGGGAGCGGCGCCTTCGCTGCGCTGCTTGGGTGCCTCGCGTTCGTGAAGCGGCGGAATCAGGTGAATCAGCCTGCGCTCGGGCTCGCGATCGGTGGGGTGCCGGGGGTGTTGGTGGCGGCGTTGTTGGTGACGTCGTTGCCGGTGGATCTGCTGAGGTGGGTGGTGATCGTGGTGGTGGTGTATGCGGCGGGGATGTTGCTGCGGGCGGGGGTGCGGCGGGGGGCGTGAGGCGCGGCGGTCCGGGCGTCTGCTGCTACGCTACGCGCCGCGGCGAGTCCTTGCCGTCAGCGGCGCAGACCGCGGCGCGACGAGACTCTCGACGGAAATGTCCTCGTCGAGCGCCTCCCACCGGATACCGATGCCCGGGCCGATCAGCCGCCATTCGCGCAATGCGGCCTTCGTCGCCGTCGCAAGCCGAGGGAACAGGTCGAGCGCGCACCGCACCACTCGACCATCGGCGAGCTCGACGACGAGGTCGCGGTCGAGCACGCGGACGTTCACGGCACGCGGCCGATCGAGCGCGGCGCGCACCCGCTTGCGGTCACCGCTGTTCGTGCGCTTTGAAGTAGTCATTCCACGAGTTGAGCAGAAATACCCGATGCTGGTTCACGATCCGCTCGATCCGCGTGAGCTCTCGCGTCGAGTACCCGAACGCCTCCGCGAGCCGCACGGGTTGGAGCCAGTACTTCGCGACGCATCCCGCACGTTCGACGTGCACGTGGGGGGCTTCCCGCGGCTCGCGACTATAGAAGTATAGCCGGAATCCTGCCGTTCTCAGCACCGTCGGACTCACTCGACCTCCAGAATGACGCTCGAGGGTCGAACGTACAAGTCCGGGGCTGGTCATTCGTCACCAAATCATCGCCGCCCACAGCATCAGCGTGCCGCCGCGCTGCATCAACGAGATCGTGCATGGCAAGCGCGCCATCACGGCGGACACGGCGCTTCGCCTCGCGCGGTTCTTCGGGAGCTCCGAGGAGTTCTGGCTCAACCTGCAGGCCAGGCACGATCTCGAGGTGGCGCGCGATCGGTTGGGTGCGCGACTCAAGGCCGAGGTGCAGGTGTTCGCGCGGGCGATCGACGCCCCAGTCCGACGCGCGTAGTCTGCGCAGATGGACTACCGCGAGAGCATCGTCATCGACGCCGAGAACCATCGCGTTGCGACCCGGGTCATTCCCTCGCACAGCACTTGGCAGTCGACCTGAGACCGTGCAGGTTCACCGCATGTCGCCGAAGCCTACTCCTACGACGCCCGCCAAATCGCAGGCACCCGCGAATCGTTTTTCGTATATTCCCTCCGACGCCTCGGAGGCTCTGATGGACTGGCGCGAGCACATCTGGATCGACCCCGAACGGATGCACGGCGTTGCCTGCATGCGGGGTACGCGCATTCCCGTGCACGTGATCCTCGACAACCTCGCGGCTGGCGAAACCGCCGAGCGCATCCTCGGAGAATACCCGACGCTGCACGCCGACCACATTCGGGCGGCGCTCGCCTTCGCCGCCGAGCTAGCGCACGAGCGCGTGGTTCCGATCCCGGCGTAGGTCGTGCGATTCAAGATCGACGAGAACTTGCCGCGACGTGCCCGAGCCCTACTAGAGTCGCAGGGATGGGACGTGCACGACGTTCACCAGGAAGGGCTCGCGTCGGCATCGGACGGACCGATTCAGGAGGCGTGCGAGCGTGAGGGCCGCGTGCTCGTCACACTCGATACTGACTTCGCGGATACGCGACGGTACGACCCCGGGCGATCGCCGGGCGTAGTCGTGTTGCGGCCGCGTGATCAGTCGGACGGAGAGGCTCATTCCCGCTCGTCACGCATCGTGCGATGCTCCGCGTGCCGCGCCGCGGCGGACGGTCAGTCCCATCCCCCATGGTACGGGCACCCTCCAAGGAGACGCCCGATGACGCCGCGAAAGAAAAGAGTGCAGCCGGAACAGCTGGCGCTGGCCATGCAGAAGATCCAACACATCACCAACGGGACGCCGTTCCTCGTCACCGGCGAGATGGACGACGCCGCCCAGTCGATGAACGAGCAGATGTGGGCGCACTACGGTGAGATCTACATCATCGAGTACTTCGCCGAGCTGTAGGTGGAGTACGAGGCGCAGATCCGTCGCGACCTCCCCGAAGATGCGAACCTGGTGCAGATGCTCGATCGGTATTACGACTTGCTGGAGCTGGGGTTGGTGAAGGATTGGCGGAAGCTGAGGGGCGGGAAGGGCAGGAAGGCGCGGCCGAAGAAGAAATAGTCGCACCGACCCTGCCCGCGCCTTGACTTTGGCCTCTATTTGCGCAAATATTCGCTATCTGCGAATACCGTAAATCATTGTAACTATGCGTTCTGCAATAGATGTGGCCGTCGCGATCGTGCTCGCCGAACACCCGGGACTGAAGTTCGAACCGCTCGCCAAGACCCTGGGAATCAGCGCCAGCAAAGCGTTCGACTCGGTGAAACGGCTCACCGAGGTCGGCATCGTGCTGCCCGCCGGCCGCCGCATCAACCGACTCGCGCTCCTCGAGTTCCTGGAGCACGGAATCCAGTACGTGTTTCCAGCGAGCCCTGGCGTCTTCCGCCAGGGAGTCCCCACCGGACGTTCGGGACCGGTGCTCGTTGACGCGCTCGATGCGGGCGATGAGTCCGTGGTGTGGCCGTGCGCCGGCGGGCCGGTACGCGGTCGTGCGATCGAGCCGCTGGTGCCCAAAGCCGCCGAGCTGCCGCAACGGTCGCCCGAGACCTACGTCGCGTTGTCACTGATCGACGCTCTGCGTATCGGCGGTGCGCGTGAGCGCGCCCTCGCACTGCACGCTCTACGTCAGCGACTCGGCATGCCGGGCACTGCGCTGGAGGTATGACTTCGATGGGCCTGCATCCGTCGGTCGCGCGCATCGTCGCCGTGGTGCGCGATCTGGGGACCCTCGCCAACGACGTGGTGTTCATTGGGGGCGCCGTTGCACCGCTGCTGCACACCGCGTCGCCGCTCCCGCGTCCGCGCCCCACCAAGGATG
>CAIRBD010000240.1 GCA_903876745.1 uncultured Gemmatimonadota bacterium | reverse complement strand
GTCCGACGTTCTCGACGTCCCACTTGTTGTCGCGACGGAAGAAGCCGCCGCGCGGCGCGATCATCGAGCCGCCGTCGACGAACCCCGGCGTATCGGCCGTGTGCACGAGTCCGCCCCACGTGCGCTTGCCGACGAGCGTGCCGATCTTGCGCCAGTGGAACATCCAGGGCATCAGGTCGCCGCCGGAACCCGCCATCTCGTTGATGATCATCACCTTCGGGCCCCAGATGCCGGCGGCCGGGCTCGTGAACGGCATGCGCTCGCCGGCCACGTTGTTGAAGTAGCCGTCGAAGTCACGCTGGAGCACATCGATGATGTAGTCCGCGGCCTGACCGCCGCCATTGAAGCGCTCGTCGATCACGGCGCCTTTCCGGTCCTGCTGCGCGAAGTAGTAGCGATTGAAGCTCGTATAGCCCGGCTGCCCCGTGTTGGGCAGGTAGACGTACGCGATCTGCCCCTTCGAGAGCGAATCCACGACGCGGCGGTTGTGCTCCACCCACGCGCGGGTGCGGAGCCCCTGGTCGTTGGCGATGGGCACCACCGTCACGCGGCGCGCGCCGTCAAGTTGTGGCTTGTCATTGAGACTCAGCACGACCTGCCGGTTGGCGGTGCCGTCGAGCATCCGGTACAGATTGTCCGGCGTCTTCAGTTCCTCGCCGTTCACCGCCACCACGTAGTCGCCGACCTTGGCGTCGAGCCCGGGTTCCGCGAGCGGCGCGCGCAACTCGGGGTTCCAGCTCTCGGCATCGTAGATCTTCGTGATGCGATAGCGCCCCTGGTCGATCGTGAAGTCGGCGCCGAGTTGTCCGCCGGTGGAGGCCGGAACCTCCGGCATGTCGCCGCCGCGCACATACGAGTGACCGACGGCGATCTCCGAGCCCATCATGTCGAGCAGGTAGTTGAGATCGGCGCGGTGATTCACGAACGGCAGGAGCTGGCCGTACATCGTCTTCATCTTCGGCCAGTCGGCGCCGTGCATGTTGGGCACGTAGAGGTAGTCGCGCTGGTTGCGCCATCCCTCGTTGAAGATCTGCGTGAACTCGGCCTTGGGGTCGATGTTGGCGCGCAACGACGCGTTGATGCGCCCCGCGCCCGCGGCCGGCGGCTGCCGGTCGGCGTCAACGATGAAGAGGTTCGCGCCACCACCACCCGGGGCGGCTCCCGCGCCGCGCCCGCCACCGCCGCCCGCGCGGTAGAGCAACTTGTGGCCGTCGAGGCTCACGTCGTAATCGGCCACGCCCGTCGCGAACGCCGTCGCGCGGCGGTCGCGCAGCTGGTAGCGATGCAGCGTGCTGCCGCCGCCGCCCGCGCCGCCACGTCCACCGCCTCCGGCGGTGCCGCTCGCCGGCATCGGTTCGAGGAAGTACACGGTGCCGGCCACGCCCGACTTGAGGCGCGTGTACATGCGTTCGGCGATGCCGGGCACGGCCAGCGTGCGATTCGCGATGCCGTCGAAGTCGATGTCCACGGTCACCGCGTTGCGCGGCGCCGCGGGACGTTCCGCCGGCGCGCCGCCGGCATCCGGCGCTGCGCCGGCTCCGCCCGCCGCTCCACCCCGACCGCCACGGCCACCACCCGCTCCGCCACTCACCGTGGCCGGGGCGCCCGTCTCTTCGTCGCTCTCCACGCCAAAGGGCGTGGTCTCACCCTTCTTCAGCAACGTCACGTACAGCGCGAAGTTCTCGTCGTGATCGTAGTTCGACATGTCGAGCCACTGCGACTTGAGCCCGAAGTCGGTGGACGCGAAGAACCAGAGGTACTTGCCGCTCGCGTCCCAGGCCGGCCACGTGGCGTCGGCAAGACCGTCGGTGACCTGCTTGGTCGCGCCGGTCTCGGCGTTCACGACGACCACAGCCTTGTACAGCGAGTTGAGGTGCTTCACGTACGCGATCCAGCGCGAATCCGGGCTCCACACGGGGTTCATCGTGCGCGTGGGCACCATCCAGGGATCGTCGCCGACGATCTTCGCCTGGCCGGTGGCGATGTCGAGCACCCAGAGCTTCAGGTCGGTGTCGGTGTACAGCAGCTTCTTGCCGTCGGGGCTCCACGACGGCGTGTAGTAATGCTTGTGGTTGGGCAGTTTGATCGTGCGGGTGGGCGAGATGCCGTCCTGCGACTCGATGATGAGTTCGTACTCCCCCGACTTGTCGCTGAAGTACGACAATTGCTTGCCGTCGGGGCTCCACGCCGGGTCGCGCTCGGCAGAGCCGCTCGAGTTGGTGAGATTGCGCACATCCCCCTTCTCGGCCGGGATGCTGAAGATCTCGCCGCGCGCCTCGACGGCGGCGCGCTTGCCCGTGGGCGACAGCGCCATCGCCGAGATGCGCGACGACACGTCCTTCCACTCGGCCATCATCCACGGGAAGTCACCGTTGGCCGTGATGTTCACCACGTGCTGCTTGCCGGTCTTCGGATCGAGCTCGTGGATATACCCCGCCTGTTCGAACACGACGACGCCGGCGCCGGCGTCGAGCGTCTTCACGTCGAAGTCGGAGAAGTCGGTCTCCTGCTTGAGCTTCTTCGCCTTCGTGTCGTACGCCCAGACGTTGGCGACGCCGTCACGGTCGGAGATGAAGTGCACGACGTCACCCACCCACGCCGGCTCCATGTCCTTGGAATCGGTCCACGGGGGCGTCTCGAGGTCGAGCGTCTTGAGATCGACGATCCAGATGGGACGGTTCTTGCCGCCGCGATAGTTGCGGCGTTCTTCGTCCCACGAGTTGTTCATGCGATACGCGACGCGTTTGCCGTCGGGGGAGAGTCGCCCCTGGAAGGCGCGGTTCATCGGCAGCGCCGTCTCGGGGCCGCCGGCCACGGGCACGGTGAAGAACTTCGGCGCCGCGGTGGGTCCGTTCGTCTCGCGCGTGGACTGGAAGAGCACGGCCGCGCCGTCGGGGGTCCAGCCCTGCACGACGTCGGGCGCCGTGTGGTACGTGAGCCGGCGGGGCGTGCCGCCCTCGGCGCTCACGACGTACACGTCGGTGTTCCCGTTGTATGAACCGCTGAAGGCGACCCATTTGCCGTCCGGGGAGAGCTTGGGATACTCGGTGGTTCCCTGGAAGCTCGTGAGCCGACGCGCGGCGCCGCCGCTGCGCGGCACGATCCAGACGTTCTGCGCGTACGCGAAGACGATCTGGTCGGCACTGACCGAGGGACTGCGGAGCATGCGGGTCTGCGCGCCGGCGGACGGCACGAAGGCCGCGAACGCCACGAGCGCCAGGAACTTGCGCGTACGCAACATGAGGGAGGGAGTGGGGCCAACGGTTCGGCGCGCGGGCAGGTGCGGGACGGGGGGCCGCGCGCAGGTGCGTATAGCATCGCGCCGAACGGGCCGTCTGGCTAGGGGCACGGCGTGCGGCGCGTCGCGGCCGAGGGCGCGAGTCCCTACATTCCGCGCCATGCGAGTGACCCCGACCTCGGAGTGCCGTTCCATGCTGAGACGCCCCCTGTTGCTGTCCGCCGTCTGCCTCGCCGCCGCCGTCCATCCGGCCGGCGCACAGCGAGCCAAGCCCGCCGCGCCCGCGTCTACCGGGCCGGCCTACTCCGCATCGCTCTACAGCGATCCGGCGGCCACGTCGCCACGGTTCAAGGCGATGCGCTGGCGACTCGTCGGCCCGTTCCGTGGCGGACGCGCCGTCGCCGTGGCCGGCGACCCGACCGACGCGCGCGTGTTCTGGTTCGGGGCCGTGAACGGCGGCGTCTGGAAGACCGCCAACGGCGGCCAGACCTGGCGCAACGTCACCGACGGCAAGAGCGACATCTCGTCGGTGGGCGCCGTCACGCTCGCGCCGAGCGACCACAACGTGATCTACGTGGGCACGGGCGAGGCGCAGCTGCGTGAGGACCTCACCTCCGGTACGGGGATGTACCGCTCCACGGACGGCGGCCAGCACTGGCAGCACCTCGGCCTCGACGACACGCAGCAGATCGCGAAGGTGGTGGTGGACCCGCGCGATCCCGACCGCGTGTTCGTGGCGGCGATGGGGCACGCCTTCGGCCCGAACGCCGAGCGCGGCGTGTTCCGCTCGCAGGACGGCGGCAAGTCGTGGAAGAAGGTGCTCTTCCTGAATGATTCGACGGGCGCGATCGACCTTTCCATGGAGCCGGGCAACCCGCGCATCCTGTACGCGGCCATGTGGAAGTTCCAGCGCACGCCGTGGGGGATGAACGCCGGCGGCGGGCGCAGCGGGCTGTGGAAGAGCGTGGACGGCGGCGACACGTGGCAGGAGCTCAGCTTCAATGCCGGGATCCCGCGCACGCCGCTCGGCAAGATCGGGGTGGCGGTGTCACCGGCGAACCCGCAGCGCGTGTGGGCGAGCATCGAGGCGCCCGACTCGACCGGCGGCATCTTTCGCTCCGACGACGCGGGCCGCACGTGGGAGCGCACGAGCGGAGACCAGAAGTTCTCGGTGCGCGCGTTCTATTACTCGTCGGTCACGGCCGATCCGCTGGACGAGAACACCGTGTACGTGATGAACCTCACGGTGTGGCGGTCGATCGACGGCGGGCATGCGTTCTCCGCGGTGCACGTGCCGCACGGCGACACGCACATCATGTGGATCGACCCGAAGGATTCGAAGCGCATGATCAACGGGAATGACGGCGGCGCCACCGTCTCGTACGACCACGGCGCCACGTGGAGCACGCAGCAGAACCAGCCCACGGCGCAGTTCTACCACGTGACCACCGATCAGCAGTTTCCGTACCGGATCTACGGCGCGCAGCAGGACAACTCGACGGTGTCGATCGCCAGCCGCAGTGACGACGGCGGCATCGGCGTCCGCGACTATTACTCGGTGGCCGGGTGCGAGAACGCGACGATCGCCGTCGATCCGCGCGACCCGAACATCACCTACGGCGGCTGTTACACCGGGATGTTCACGCGCAGCGACCGCCGGTCGCGGCAGGAGCGCGACATCTCGACGTGGCTCTACAATTACGACGGCTGGGCGGCGGGCGACGTGCCGTTCCGTTTTCAGTGGACGTTCCCCGTGCTGCTCTCGCCGCACGACCCGAGCACGCTGTATGTCGCGTCGCAGTACGTGCACAAGTCGACGAACGAGGGGCAGAGCTGGGAGAAGATCTCCCCTGACCTGACGGTGCACGACAAAGCGACGCTCGTCCGCTCGGGTGGGCCGATCCACGGTGACATGACCGGCACCGAGTGGTACGCGACCATCTACGCGCTCGCCGAGTCGCCCAAAGTGAAGGGCGTGCTGTGGGCCGGCAGCGACGACGGGCTCGTGCACGTCACGCGCGACGGCGGCGCCCACTGGGAGAACGTGACGCCAAAGGGCTACGGCGCGTTCACGCGCACGGCCGGGATCGAAGCGTCGCCGCATGAGGCGGGCACGGCCTACGTCGCGGCCAACCGCTATCAGCAGGATGACTTCAAGCCGTACTTCTGGAAGACGACGGATTACGGCAAGAGCTGGACGGCGATCGCGGCGGGCCTGCCGGCCGGCGCGTACGCGCGCACGATCCGTGAAGATCCGGTGCGGCGCGGGCTGCTCTACGCCGGCACCGAGACCGGCGTGTACGTCTCACTCGACGACGGCGCGCGCTGGGAGCCGCTGCAGCTCAACCTGCCGCGGTCGAGCGTCCGTGACCTCGCGATCCACGGCAACGATCTCGTGGCGGCCACGCACGGCCGCGCGTTCTGGTCGCTCGACGACGTGTCGTCGCTGCGCCAGGCCGCCGACAGCGTGACGGCGAAGCCGGCCTATCTCTTCCAGCCGGCCCCGGCGATGCGCTGGTTCGGCGGCGGCGGACGGTCGCTCACCGAGGGGGAGAACGCGGCGGGCGGGGCCTCCATCGACTACTGGCTGAAGGGCACGCAAAAGGACGGCGTGAAGCTCCAGTTCCTCGACGCGGCGGGCGCGGTGATCCGCACCTACGAGAGCGAAGCCGCTCCCAGCGACTCCGTGCTCGCGCGCGCCGACTCGGCGACGCGCGCTGCCGCGCTCGCCTCGCGCGACTCGATGGCCTTCGACGCCGCCGACTCGCTCGTCGGCACGCGAGCCGGCGCGAACCGCTTCGTGTGGAACATGAAGTACCCCGGCGCCAAGTCGCTCAGGAACACGGTGCTGGACGAAGGGACGCTCGACGGCCCCGTCGCGCCGCCGGGCAACTACTCCGTGCGACTCATCGCCGGCGCCGACACGATGACGCGACGCCTCGTCATCGTGAAGGACCCGCGAGTGCGCACGCCGGACGCCGACCTCGTGGCGC
>CAIRBD010000239.1 GCA_903876745.1 uncultured Gemmatimonadota bacterium | reverse complement strand
CGTGCCGGTAACGCGTACCGTCGCGCTCGCCGGCGGCACGGTGGCGATCGCGGCGGCCCGACGCGCCGGCCTGCACCCGGTGGCGGTGGGGGTGATGCCCGGCGACGCGGCGTTCCTCGCCGACCGCTGGATCCCCACGCTCGAGGGTGTGCGCGCCGCCGACGTCATCGCGCCCGCCGCGCGGGCGGTGCCATGACGTCCCTCGCGCCGGGCCACGAAAGCGTACTCGCGTTCGGTCCCATCGAACGCGAGTACGCGGCACTGCGGGAGCGTTCGGCGGTGCTCGACCGGAGCGCACGCACGCGCTTGCTCTTCTCCGGTGCGAAGGCCGCCGACACACTCAACGGACTCCTCACCAACGACGCCGCGTCGCTCGTGAACGGCGCCGGCTGTTACGCCGCCGCGCTCACGGCGAAGGGGAAGGTGATCGCCGACGTCCGCGTGTTCGCGCGCGCCGATGATTTTCTCGTGGACGTGGCGCCCGCGGCGGCCGGCGGCTTCACGGCCATGCTGCGCAAGTACGTCAATCCGCGTCTCGCGCGATTCGCCGACGTGAGCGGCGTGCTACGCACCATCGGCGTGTACGGCCCGCATTCCGCGGGCGTGGTCGCAGCCACCCTCGGGTGCGAGCGCGCGCGCCTGTTGCTGCTCGCGCCCCACCATCACCTGCGCGGCGCCGGTCCGGACGGCGGCGTGCTGGTCGCGCGCGTCCCCGACCTCGGCGGCGAGGGATTCGACCTGTTCGTGCCCGTGGAAGGCGCCGCGGCGCTCTGGGACCGGCTCGTGGCGTCGGGCGCCGACCCCGCGGGGCTGACGACGGCAGAGATCGCGCGCGTCGAGGCGGGTCGCCCGCGGTGGAGTGTGGACATGGACGAGAACACGCTCGCGCAGGAAGCGAACATCGACACGCTGCACGGGGTGTCGTACACCAAGGGGTGCTACACCGGACAGGAGACCGTCGCGCGCGTGCACTTTCGCGGACACGTCAATCGCAACCTGCGTGGCGTGCGGAGCCAGATCCTGCTGCCGAGCGGCGCGCAGTTGTTCAGCGCGGACGGGAACGCCGCAGGCGACGTGCGGTCTGCGGCGGTGTCACCGCGACTGGGGCCGATCGCGATCGCGATGGTGCGCCACGAACTGCCGGCGGGCGCTGAGTTGACGGCGCGGTGGGACGGCGGTGACGAGCGTGTTCGAGTGACGGAGTTGCCCTTCGACTAGCGTGCGCCGCGTTGCCGTTGTAGAGGCCCCAGCGCGATGCGGGAGAAAAGACGAAGGGCGCGACCCGTGAAGGTCGCGCCCTTTGTGCTTGTCCGAGGCGAAGCGATTACGGCTTCTTCGCGGCGGGAGCGGCGGCAGCCGGAGCAGCAGCGGCCGGAGCGGCCGGAGCGGCTTCAGCCTTCTTGGTCGTGTCGGTCTTGGCCATCGAATCAGCAACCGGCGCAGCAGCGGCGGCGGCGGGGGCGGCAGCGGCCGGCGCGGCCTCTTCCTTCTTGTCACCGCACGCGGCAAGCGCGAGCACGGCGGCAGCGAGAGCGAAACGCTTCATGGTGGTTCTCCTAGACGGGGATCTGGATAGGCACGGTCGAGACTGCGCCTTATACGCAGTCCTCGGACAGCGTCGCAATGTACGGGTAAAATCACCGTTGGTCAAGTGCGTGACACAGGGCAAGTGCAAGGGGCACAAGACGTTCGCCAGCGCCTTCGGCCTCTCGGCGCCTGCGCCGCACCGGGGAATTGTCACGGCGCGGTTCCGTCATTTTGGATCACGGCTGTCGGGAAACGCATAAGGTCTTGACGTTCAATGCTTTGGACCGACGCTCCACAGTCGGCGAGAGTGACGATATATATTTTCACGTTCCCTCCCTAAAGACGCGAGCCTGCGATGAGCGCTGCCACCGCACGACCGCACGCCGACGATGCGCCGCACGTCATTCGCGGGGCCTGCCCGCACGATTGCCCCGACACCTGCGCGACGCTCGTCACCGTCGAGCGCGGACGTGCCACGCGTATCCAGGGCGATCCCGATCACCCGTTCACGCAGGGTTTTCTCTGCGCGAAGGTGAACCGGTATCTCGAACGCACATATCACCGCGACCGCCTCACCACACCACTGCGCCGCGTGGGGCCCAAGGGGAGCGGGCGGTTCGAGCCGGCCACGTGGGATGAGGCGCTCGATGCGATCGCCGGTCGCCTCAACGTCATCCGCGCGAGCAGCGACGGCGCGGAGAGCATCCTGCCGTATTCGTACGGCGGCACGATGGGCTACGTGCAGAGCGAGTCGATGGACCGGCGCTTCTTCCACCGCATCGGCGCGTCGAAGCTCGACCGCACCATCTGCGCGACAGCGGGCGCCACCGGGATGCAGATGACGGTCGGCGCGGGCATCGGTGCCGACGGCGAGGGACT